>JAIFLP010000006.1 GCA_020049015.1 Bacteroidota bacterium
GCTCAAGAATTGGGCTATTTGGTTATGTCGAGGTGGGGACAGAAAATTAAAGTGTTGAACAAGAAAGGTGCGGGATTGCTTGAGGTATGAGATGATATTTAACTTCATTTACTTGAAACAATTTTTCCAGATTTTTGTTTCATGCGTTTTACAAATAGCAACAATAAAAACAACACCGTTGTAAAAGAGGCAATCCGACCAATATAATCACCAAATTTAACATAAAACGTTTCAACATCGTTTAGATTTAATTTACTTCTTATCACCGCTTCTTCCCACCATGCGGTACCTTGAAAGTAATCGCCCCGTTGATTAATAAACGAAGACCTACCTGTATTAGCAGATCGGGCTATGCTGCGACGGGTTTCGATGGCCCGCAATCTTGAATAATTGTGATGTTGTTTGAATCCCTCAGTATCGTCCCACCAACCATCATTCGTGATTACAAAAATCAGATTGGCTCCATTTTGAATGTACCCATTTAAATACTCTCCATAAACAGATTCATAGCAAACCACTGGCGCTATTATTCCTCGATTATCTTGATTTTTAAATACATCACGTGTTTCCTGAGTACCCAAACTTCCTGATATGCCACCCAAATCGATGGAGAAGAATTCTAGTTTTTTTAAATATTTTGGATAAGGCATCTTTTCAACGCCCACTACCAACTTCGATTTATGATAGATGCTAATACTGTCTTTATTAATTTGAAGTGCTGTATTATAAGCATCGTAATACATTCCGGGTGCATTGAGTTTACGACAGGTATATGAGGCTTCATAATCAAATATTCTATATGTTGATGCACCTGTAATAAAACTAGTGCGGGGGTAATCGATTAAGAATTTCCTGATAGCAAGAATATAGCTATCGACCTCTATTTCATCTTCGTTTATATTTCCTGTTAAGGCTGTTTCGGGAGCAACAACATAGGATACAGCAGTGTCCATCTTGTTTTTTGCAATATTTAACATCTTTTGCAATTGGTCAGCGGGACTCATGCTCCCAAACTTTTCTTTATAGGGATCAATATTCGGTTGCACCACTACTATGTCTACCGGATTAACTTTTTCAACATAATTATAATACCTTATGTGAGAATATATTATCGGAACAACCATCAATAGCAATGTAACAATGAGGATGGGTAAATTCCGTTTCACTTTTATTAGATAGCGTTTTTCATGTATGATAATAAATATTAGTATATTAATAATCAATATCCATAAAGAACCACCCAATATACCTGTAAATTCGTACCATTGAACCCATTTTATTGTGTTAGCAAATGCATTTCCCAAACTTAACCATGGCCAAGACATTTCAGCATTCAAATAAAAATACTCAAATGCAATCCAATATGCAGGCAAAGCAATATAGGCTTCTTTTTTTCCAATTTTTCTTTTGGTATAATGATAGGCATAAAATAATAGCGCAAAAAACAGACTGTTTAAAATAATTGCCGAAATAGCTCCAAACAAAGTGGCATTTTTAATCCAATAGGTAGTGATAGCGTTCCATATTAAAAAACAAAATAGTGCAAATAAAAAAACGCCAGATGCCCGCAATCGCTCTCTGTTTTCATAATAATACTGTTCCATAAACAGCAAGGGAATAAACGCTAACAACAAAAAATATCCCGGAAAGCATTCATACCAAGGAAGGCTAAGCAAAACACCAGAAAGTGCGGATAATAAAAATAGTTTAAAAAAATCTTTCTTCATGAATACAATTATTTCACATTTCAAAAAGCACCATCAACCTTATTTTCTATCTGTCCTTCCATGTTTTTATTTCTTGTAGATAATAAGCCGCAAGCCGCAAATATATCTTCCCCTCTCGATCTTCGAATGGTTGCAATAATACCCTTTCTATTCAACAAATCCCTGAATCGTTCCATCTCACTCAAAGAAATTCCCTCATAATCTTTACCGGGAATGCTGTGATATTTGATTAAATTTACCCTGCACGATAAATCACTCAGCATTCGAGATATGGCTTCAGCATGTTCACTAGTATCATTGATGCCTTTAAAAACAATATATTCAAAAGATACTCGGTGGTGCTGGTTAAAATCATGTAATTTCAATTCATCGATTACCGCTCTAATAGGATACATTCGTTGAACCGGCATTAATTTTTTTCTTTCTTCATCAAAAGGCGAATGCAAACTAATTGCCAAATGGCATTTGCTTTCGTTTAACAATCTTTTTATACCAGGTGTTATGCCAACAGTTGATACAGTAACTCTTTTATAACTCCATGCCATTCCATATCCCGAAGTAATGATATCAATACTTGATAACACAGCTTCTATATTATCCATAGGCTCCCCCATACCCATATAAACAATATTAGTAAGCTTATCATATTCAGGCAACGACATTATTTGATTCAGTATTTCAGCTGTACTTAAATTACCCATAAAACCTTGCTGAGCTGTCATACAAAAAGTACAACCCCGCATACAACCTATTTGAGAAGAAATACATAAGGTAGCCCTATCCTCTTCCGGAATAAATACAGCTTCAACACTCTGCTCTGTACCCACTTTAAAAAGATATTTTATGGTACCATCAGCAGATTTTTGCGAAGTTAAGGGAGGGGTTTTGGTAATAACATATTGCTCTTTTAACTTTTCACGACTTGATTTAGATAAATCGGTCATATCGTCAATAGAGCAAACATTTTTCTGGTACATCCAACCGGCAATTTGCTTGGCACTATAGCCTGGTAAACCCAATGAATGAGTTATGTCTTTCAATTCCGCCAAGGTTTTACCAAAAATAGATGTCATCTCCATATTTTTTTTTGTAAAGATACAAAAATGGCTTTTCCAAGTGGTAATATGACATTACTTAAATGAAAATATATTATCTTTGTCGCCAAATTTACAATAGGAAACAATATTTGTGAATTGACTTAAGTTTTTATTTCATTAATTATTAAATTTTAAATTATGTTAGGAAGAACTTCAAACCCAGCTTTAAACGATCAGGTATTTAACAGGCTATCAGGAACAGCCATTGGCGAAACAATGACCCTAAGTGGTACCATTAATAAAATTGCAACCCTCTTATTTTTAACGATTCTTGCTTCGGCATACAGTTGGCATAAATTCACTGAGAATTATTCAACCGCAATGACATTTGCAATAGGAGGCGCTATTGTAGGTTTTATTTTGGCATTGGTAACCATTTTCAAAAAAGAATGGGCACCTTATACTACACCAGCCTATGCTTTGGCCGAAGGTTTATTCTTAGGTTCTATTTCAGCTATGTATAATCAACAATTTAACGGCATTGTTTTGCAGGCAGTAGGACTAACATTTGGAACTTTATTGATGTTGCTATTTTTGTATAAGTCGGGGATAATTAAAGCTACCGAGAATTTCAAAATGGGTGTTTTTGCCGCTACCGGAGCAATAGCCTTACTATATTTGGCAAGCTTTATACTTGGATTTTTCAATATACCCATAGGATTTATACATAGCAGCGGTACATTTGGAATCATTTTCAGCGTGATAGTTGTGGTAGTTGCAGCTCTAAATCTTGTACTCGACTTCGATTTTATTGAAAATGGAGCCAAATCAAATGCTCCAAAGTACATGGAATGGTATGCTGCATTTGGACTGATGGTAACCCTCATTTGGCTTTACCTTGAAATGCTCAGGCTTTTAGCAAAACTAAACCGCAGATAAGCCAATAATGTCAATTTTTACAATTTTATTTGGATTTTAAAATATTATATGTATTTTTGCAGTCCCTAAAAAAAGGGTAAACAATTTATTTTGATATATATAATTAAAGTATGAAAAAAGATATTCATCCTCAGACTTACAGGCCGGTGGTCTTCAAAGACATGTCAAATGAACAATATTTCATTTGTCGCTCTACTACCGCTACCCGCGAAACCATTAAATTGGAAGATGGTAAGGAGTATCCTGTTGTAAAGCTCGAAATTTCAAACAGTTCGCACCCATTCTTCACTGGTAAGATGAAGTTAATGGATACAGCGGGTCGTGTTGATAAGTTTATGACCAGGTATAAAAGCCATATGGATAAAAAGAAAAAATAATTTTTTTTATTAATAGAATACAGAAGGACAGAGGATATGCTGTCCTTTTTTTATTTAAAATAATTACTTATGAAACAGGTTATTTTTTTCGACGGCGAAGACCGGGAGAATTTACTTCCCCTAACTTATACAAGACCTGTAGCCGATCTGACAATAGGAGCATCGACCATTGCTCATAAATGGATGCGACAGTTCCCAGGTTCATTTTCATACCATACAGTTGATTACCTACAAGAAAAATTTCCGCTTAAAAAATCAGAGGATAATCTCTTAATTCTTGGGTCTTTATTACCCGATAGCCAATTGATATCAATTATAAAAACACTTCAGCCGGGGGATGTACTTATTAAGAACAACGTCTTGCTAGCGGCCAGATGTAACTATAGTGAAGTGGATCAAATTTTGAATAATAATTTACATAATTGCAAAGCGATTGTTATTGATTCTGAAATAACAAAAATATCGTACCCATGGGATCTCTTTTCTCTAAACGACAAAGCGATCAGATATGATTATCAAGATTTGACACAGGGGCTTGTTTCACAAAAATTATCGCCTAGCAATACACTGATTGGAGATCAATTATTCATTGAAGAAGGAGCTAAAATAGAGGCATCAATTATCAATACACAAACAGGACCAGTTTATATAGCCAAAGATGCTGAAATTATGGAAGGTTCGATGATCAGAGGTCCATTTTATTTGGGAGCGCATGCCCAGATAAAAATGGGGGCAAAAATATATGGTGCTACAACGGTTGCTGAAGATTGCAGGGTTGGCGGTGAGGTATTTAACACTGTATTTTTTCCACGCTCGAGCAAGGCCCATGATGGCTTTTTAGGTAACTCTGTAATAGGGGAATGGTGTAATTTGGGTGCTGATACGAATAATTCAAATTTGAAAAATAATTATGCGATGGTTCGTATGTGGAATTATCCTTCTGGTAAGTTTGTCCATACCAATCTTCAATTTGCCGGATTAATTGTTGGAGATCATTCCAAATCGGGCATTAATACCATGTTCAATACCGGAACTGTAATTGGGGTGAGTGCTAATATTTTTGGTGCAGGCTTTCCCCGAAATTTCATACCTTCATATTCATGGGGCGGCGCGCAAGGCATGGAAGAATATGGTTTAAAAAAGGCCTTTGAAACAGCAGAGATTGTTATGAAACGCAGAAATCGGGTTTTAGATGATGTAGAAAAAAGGATTTTAGAGCATATTTTTAATCTTAGTGCCGTATACAGAAAGTTTTAAATTGGCATTTACATTGCTAAGGCTGTAAAGTAAATTTACTTAAGCCAGATATACTTTTTTTAGTAATTTTTGTCATTCATTTTTGTGTTTTGGCAGAAACAAATGACAGTTTGACGCAATTATATAATATGAGCAATTTACGTTTTGATCTTTTACAAGGTTTGCAAGGAGAAAATCCGATGGACATAGACATGGATTTTATTCCATTGATGAGTGATGAGGATGAAGAATCTATAGGAAAATCAGATGTACCCGAGTTATTGCCTATCTTGCCTCTGCGCAATTCAGTACTTTTTCCGGGTGCCATGATACCAATTAGTGTATCGCGAGAAAAATCAATTCGCCTGATTAGAGAAGTTTATGCGGGTAAAAAAGTTTTGGGCGCTGTAGCTCAAAAAGATACCAATACCGAAAATCCCACCTATAACGATTTATACACCACAGGAACGGTAGCATATATTGTTAAGATTCTTGAAATGCCGGGTGGAGGCACCATGGTTATCATGCAAGGCCGCAAGCGCTTTAAATTAGAAAGCGTGGTTTCAGAAGACCCATATATTCAAGCCAGTATATCTGAATTAAACGATAGCAAACCATTAGTAGGAGATCAAGAATATGAAGCAATAGTTGGCTCATTAAAAGATTTATCATTAAAAATAATTAATCTTTCTGTTAATATTCCTCAAGAAGCTTCATTTGCTGTAAAGAATATTGAAAGTTCTACCTTCCTTATCAATTTTATATCTTCAAATAGCAATATTGGTATTGAAGATAAGCAGGCCTTGTTGGAAATAGGTGATTTGAAACAACGAGCCGTTAAATTATTGGAACACCTTTCTAAAGAAGTTCAAATGCTCGAGCTGAAGAATGTTATTCAGTCGAAAGTAAAAACAGAATTAGACCAACAACAAAGAGAGTATTTGCTTCAGCAGCAAATGAAAACCATTCAGAATGAGTTGGGCGGCAATACATCTGATAAGGAGATAGAAGATTTCAAAAAGAGATCTGAATCCATGAAGTGGAGTCAAGAAATAGCCAAGCATTATAAAAAAGAATTAGAAAAAATGCAGCGATTGAATCCCGCATCGCCTGAGTATTCAGTTCAGATGAACTATCTTTCGTTATTGCTTGATTTACCCTGGAATATTTATTCAGAAGATAATTACGACCTTAAAAGGGCGGCAAAAATACTTGATCAAGATCATTTTGGATTGGAAAAAGTTAAAGAAAGAATCTTAGAACACTTA
The DNA here is from genome assembly GCA_020049015.1 of Bacteroidota bacterium. GTDB lineage: Bacteria > Bacteroidota > Bacteroidia > Bacteroidales > DTGW01 > JAIFLP01. The sequence goes on from JAIFLP010000006.1 coordinate 6,585, forward strand.
GCAGTTCTGAAGCTTCGCAAAGATTTAAAAGCACCCATAATATGTCTCGTAGGACCTCCGGGAGTTGGAAAAACTTCGCTTGGAAAGTCAATTGCAAATGCTCTTAATAGAAAATACCTCCGCATGTCATTAGGTGGATTGCATGATGAGGCTGAGATTCGGGGACATCGCAAGACCTATATTGGAGCCATGCCGGGCCGAATTATACAAAATCTAAAAAAAGCAGGAACCGCCAATCCCGTGTTTATACTCGACGAAATAGATAAAGTAGGAAATGATTTTAGAGGCGACCCTTCATCTGCATTACTTGAAGTGCTCGACCCTGAACAAAACAGCACCTTTTACGATAATTATCTTGAAGTAGATTTCGATTTATCGAAAGTGATGTTTATTGCTACTGCAAATACTTTGTCAACCATAAGTGCACCATTGCGCGACAGAATGGAAGTTATAGATATTAGCGGTTATTTGTTAGAAGAAAAAATTGAAATAGCCAAGCGACATCTTATTTCAAAACAATTAGACGAAAATGGAGTGTCTAAAAAGTTAATTCAAATTCCGGCACCAACTCTTGAATATATTATAGAAAATCACACTCATGAATCAGGAGTGCGACAATTAGAGAAGCAAATAGCTAAAATCATTCGTTCTAAGGCGAAGCTGATTGCCATGGACGAGAAATTTGAAAAAGTGATAAACCCTCAGGATGTGCCTAAAATACTTGGTATTCCGGGTTATAATAAAGAAAAATATCAGGGGAATGATTTTGCAGGAGTAGCAACTGGATTAGCATGGACTGCTGCCGGTGGAGATATTTTGTATATAGAAACAAGTATTAGTAAAGGGAAAGGTGATTTAACAACCACAGGTAATTTGGGTGATGTGATGAAAGAATCAGCCCGCATAGCCTTTGAATATATTAAGTCGCATGCGCGAGATTTGGAAATTCGCCCTGATTTTTTTGAAAAATATAGTTTCCATCTTCATGTACCAGAAGGAGCAATTCCTAAAGATGGGCCATCGGCAGGAATAACAATGGTAACATCAATGTTATCGGCCATTTTGCAAAGCAAAATAAAAAGCAAATTGGCCATGACAGGTGAAATTACCTTACGCGGAAAAGTTTTGCCAGTGGGTGGTATAAAAGAAAAGATATTAGCAGCTAAAAGAGCAGGCATTACGGATATTATCTTGTGTAATGAAAATAAAAAAGACATTTCGGAGATAAAAGAAATTTACCTGAAAGGCCTCAGATTTCATTATGCAGAGACAATTCAAGATGTTTTGGCTATAGCGTTAACCCGACAAAAAGTAAAAAATCCATTATTACTGAATTAAAATAAGCGTTTACCGTGAAATATTTCCCTTTCACCGATTGCAATTTTGAAAATGGAGCTATTAGCATTTACTTTGCACTCAATGGTTATTAAATTTAAAAATTATGAAAATGGGAACAGGACTTTTTTGGGGCATATTGCTTGTCCTTATCGGTGCAATAATGATAATAAACGTTGTGTTTAAGATCAACCTGCCGGTGTTTAAATTGATACTTGCCTTTATATTTATTTATTTAGGCGTAAGATTGCTTTTAGGGAAAGGGTTTCAGTGCAGCACGAAAACGGAAAAAGATGTTGCATTTAGCGAACAAACATTCATTCACGATGGTGAGAACACCAATGAATACAATGTGGTATTTGGTAAAGGGATCATCGATTTACGGAGTATTCCTATTAAAACCGATCAACCATCGGTGGTTAAAGTAAATACGGCTTTTGGAGCATCAGAAGTTTGGGTAGATAAATCGAAACCATACCGCATTAAAGTAAATACGGCATTCTCGGGTGTAAATTTACCCAATGGCAGTACATCAGTACTAGGAACCAATGTTTATAAATCAGCCGGAGCCGATACCGCAGTTAACTATATTGATATCAGAGCCGATATTGCTTTTGGTGCATTAAGAATAGTTGAATACTAATGTATAAATTTCATTTTTCACCCTGCCCTAATGATACTTTTATGTTTGATGCGCTCGTAAATGGGCGCATTGACACATTAGGTATGGAATTGGAATATACATTAAATGATATTGAATGGCTTAATCAAATGGCAATAAAGCGTTTACCGCATCTTACTAAGATAAGTGCGGCATGTTATCCCGCTATTGCTGATCATTATCAGATTCTGCCGATAGGTGCTGCCTTAGGTGTAAATAACGGACCTTTGCTGGTTGCCAGCAGCAATATTGACTTAAACAACACAGCATTAAGCATTGCAGTGCCGGGAATGAATACTACGGCAAACAAACTATTGGCTCAACTTTTCCCCCATCTCAAAAATAAAAAAGAAATGCTGTTTTCAGAAATAGAAGGAGCTGTGCTAAATAACAAAACGGATGCGGGATTACTAATACATGAAGGCAGGTTTACCCATGAAAAAAAAGGATTAAAAAAACTGGCAGACCTTGGTGAACTATGGTTTTCGAAATATAATTGGTTATTGCCTTTGGGGTTTATAGTTATTAAAAGAGACCTTCCCGCAGAAATAAAGCAGATACTATGTAGTTTATTGCGACAATCTGTTCATTACGCATTTGAAAATCCTGATCATTCATCTGATTTTATAAAAATACATGCGCAAGAAATGGATGCAGAAGTAGTAAAACAACACATCAAATTATACGTTAACGAGTACTCGTTAGAATGGGATGATATGGCTGTACAATCGATAAAAGGCTTTTTTAAGATTTGTTTCAATAAAAGTTTTTCGGACGATTCATTTTTCTATATTTGTTCTTAAATATTAATATATGATTGTTATTACAGGAGCAGCAGGTTTTATAGCCAGTAATCTGGCACGGCTTTTAAATAGTCGCAATTTTGTTGATTTGGTATTGGTTGATGACTTTTCAAAAGTAGAGAAAAAAAGTAATTTTGAATCCATCCAATACACCGAAAAAATTGACAGAGATAACTTTTTTCAATGGTTAAACGAGAACCACCGCTTTGTTCAATTCATTTTTCATTTAGGCGCACGAACCGATACCACGGAGTTTAATAAGGAAATATTCGACCGATTGAATTTGAATTATTCAAAAAAGGTTTGGAATGCCTGTGTTGAATTTGGCTTGCCTTTGGTATACGCCTCTTCGGCTGCTACCTATGGTGACGGTACTTTAGGTTATTCAGACAATCATTTGTTAATTGATAAATTGAAGCCGCTAAATCCATATGGAGATTCAAAAAATGATTTTGATAAATGGGTTTTAAATCAAGAAAAATCTCCCTTCTTTTGGGCCGGATTAAAGTTTTTTAATGTGTATGGCCCAGGGGAAAATCATAAAGGCAGGATGGCTTCGGTGGTTTTTCATGCCTACCATCAAATATTGAAAACTGGTAAAATGAATCTTTTTCGTTCACACCACCCCGATTACAAAGATGGTGGTCAGTTAAGAGATTTTATTTATGTTAAGGATGTTTGTTCTGTAATGTTTTATTTGATGCAGCACCGCCAACATTCAGGGATCTATAATTTGGGGACAGGAAAAGCCAGAACTTTTATTGATTTGGTAAGGGCTGTATTTACATCGATGAACATAACTGAGAATATTAGTTTTGTAGATACACCTGCTGATATTAGAGATAAATATCAGTATTATACGCAGGCCGACATGTCTAAATTAAAATCGATAGGATATAGTGCCCCATTTGCTAGTTTGGAAGAAGGTATCGCTGATTATATAAGCCAAATTAAATCTTAGCCTCTATCTTTTCTGTTAGCAGAAACTCTCTAATTTCGTCGTTTAAGGTAAGATCCAAAGCATAGCCATACATCAATGATGCGGTACGATAAAACTCGTGCGCAATGTGTTTCACTTGATTTTGGCTTACCATTAACACTTGTATCAAATCAATATCCATCAAGTTTAATTTACCTTCATATTGTTTTAAAAACTCTAAATTGCCATTTATAATCTTCATTAATTGTGAGTAAGATTGGTTTACCGCACTCAATCTATAACCTACAATACCTAATATTTCATTTGATTCAATATCAATAAGTGGCGCACCTGAATTACCTCTAACTATTGCCGCATCGAATTGAATGAACTTTTGGTTTTTGGCTTTGGTGTATGTACTAATGATACCTGCCTTTAGTGCCAAAGAATTATTGTCGGATTGAAACCCTAAGATCCCGATTTCAGAGCCTATATAATGAGTCTTCTTGGTTGATATTTTTAACGATGGGATAGCCTTAAAACCATTATCATCAAAAATACAGGCTACAAACTGATAGTTTTCGAGCAAACTATTATTAATACATAGCTTGAAATCTTTGTATGACATCTTTATGATATGCCCAATACCCATGCTATCATCAGCAATAAAGCTTACGTGCGCTTCAATAGCCTTATCTTGTAACGCAACATTTTTTTCTGTAATTAAATATTTCCCTACTTTAAATCCGGTAAAGGTATTTACAATGATACCATTGGCACTATAAAAATTAATACAGGCAATAGACCGGTAATTCTCATTCCATATTTTTGGGCTCATAAAAAGAATATTTGGGTTGTAAATTTGTTGGTTTAACGCAGTTAGCCATGCAAAGGTTGTCTTTTTTATTTTTTTTT
>JAIFLP010000181.1 GCA_020049015.1 Bacteroidota bacterium
ACTAACTGGAACAGTGTAGTCAAAAACTTGAACCCGAGAAGGAGTGAGATTGGTCCAGTTATCAACGCTACCCAGATAATAAATTAATTTACTATTTCCGAAAGAAGAACTGGCAGCAAAGCGGGAAGCAAAAATGAGATTGCGGTGTATAGGTACATAATATCTAAAATCGGCTCCCAATACATAAAGATCACTAATTCCGCTATTTAGCTGGGTATAAGCTTCTGCGAAAATTTTATACCGAGTACCACTATATAAATTGATACCGAGGTTGCGGGTATTATCAAAAATCAATTCGCCTTTTAATGTAGTCCATAGTCGATGCAAGTCGGCAGCCTCAAGCGATCTATAATCAATGCTCATTAAAACAGAACGATCGTGGCGAGCGCCTAAAGTGCCCCTTAGAGACAAAACTTGATTAAAAGGATATTTTTGCGAATACATTAATTCATGGCTAAAAGTTTTTATGTATTCATTATTCAGCGTTGCATTTTCAAAAGCTTGGCGGTGAAAAATATATTGTTTATCTATTCTACCCCTAAGGTTTTCAAAAGAAATAAGGTATTCATTACTATTAAAATCGGTTGCAAATCTAACGCCACCGGTGATCTTGTAGTTTTCAAAAAGATCATTGGCGCCTAATTTAAAAAGCAAATTAAAACCGGGATTATAATAAACAGCTCCTCCATTAAATGTTTGATACGATGCACTTAGAAAGCTAAAATCAACTTGATTAACAACATAATTAGTATAGAAAGAAGTTTCATAAATTCTAATTTTTGGAGTTTTTGAAGCCTCGTTACTTGAAGAATCACGCAGACTCAGATCGAAAACATAATTTTCATAATCCACATTTCGATGTATAAAAGTAGAATCTTTTACTAAGTTTTTCGGAATTGTATCTGTAGAACTTTTTTTACTCGATTTTACTTTCATATAATCACTAACAGGAAGTGATGGCAGAGGATTTATATTCAATTTGTTTAAAAATATACGGTATTTCAATTTATATCGCATTATATCTATTTGTTGCTGAGTAGGTAAAGACAAATTATTTTCCTGCAAGTTTCTACTAGAATTTGAAACTGGAGATACAGTAGAAAAATAGCGATAATGAACAGTAGTATCAACAAAAGCAACGGTGCTGTCAAAATCAGAAATATATCGATTTCTGATACCATTTTTATCAGATAAAAAAGAAAAAGTAGAAGCTTTTATATGTATAGGATGTGATTCATTAGACAACTCAAAGTTGTTAAGTCGTTTTAAAACTTTAGAACCTGTGTTTATGTTGAGCATAAATATATCAAAATTATCCTTTTGAAGCAGTGGTTTTTCATCTACATGTAAGGTATCAGAAACACGATTAGAAGAGAATACTATACTATTAGAATTATCATAGAAGTAAGGGTTCAGATCGATTGCAAAGTCGTTAGTAATTTGTTCGTTAGTTGCAGAGATAAGAGTATAAATAAAAATATCAGTTTTCCCATTTTTAACTGCCGACATTACAAAACGTTTGCCATCATGAGAAAAAGAATAATCAATAATTTTATCGAAATATAAGAATCTGCGCATAAAAAGTTCTTCAGTTTCTGGGGTATAAAAACATAGAAAATTGGTACCCTTATCTTCGATCATAAAAGTAAGAACAGAACCATTATGATTCCATACTAATAAAGGAAAAGTGTAATCAACAATTTGATCCAATTGGTGTTCACGTTTAAAAATTCTTTTCTTTTTATGAGTGGAAGTATTATAGAGATAAATCTTGTATTGACCCCATTCATTGGTAAGGTAAGCTATATTTTCTCCATCGGGAGAAATTTTTACTTGCTGATAAACTTTTTTTCTGGACGTATGTTTTAGCAGATTGGTTCCGTCGGGAGTATTTGTTTCGGATTCAAGGCGTTGGAACTGATCAAGATAATAAGCTTGCCAATCGAGCGACAAATCTTTTAACGAACTACCGAGTACGAATAGGAAGGCATTACTAGCACCTTTATTGATGCGGGTAAGATAAATGATATTAGGAATAGAAGTATTTCCATAAGTTAAATAAACATATCTCCAAAAGGAATGCCCCGCATACTTAGCATCATTACCTGTGAGACGGTTTAGTTTTTCATATTTCTTGCTCAATAATCCATCTTTAACCCTGTCTTCAATTTCAGTATTCCATTCATTAGCAATAAAAGATGATAAACCGGGAATATACCAATCGGGGAGGTTAATAAGAGCCGAATTAGCTACATTTTCAGCAAATCCACTTCCATACAGCATTTCATTAATTAACAGTTGAGCGATAGATTGACTTATGAGAGTTTCGAAGTTTTTATAATTTCCATCGAAATAGAGAAACACTTTGTTATTGATGATGCGGGTTACACCACCTGTATTATACTCGTCATTTCCTGAAACCAGGCCAATATTGCTTTGTCGGAAATCGGACAAATTGTTGTAAACAATAAATATGATGCGACGCTCGAATTTATAATCGAGTAGCAATTCTATTTTAGCTAATTCAGACTCGCAATAGAGATGTGTGTATGCAGCAAGATTCTTTCCCTCCTCTTTAAAATAGATATCATACTTATCATAACGGTAAAACGACCAAGAAAAATCGGTATACTGAACTCTATTTTTCCCGAAAGACATTTTTAAACCATTATAAAACTGCGCATTCAAGCTTAATGTTAAAAAAGCATAAAATACAAAGCAAATTGATAATATTTTCCGATATTTGTTCATTAAAATTTGAATACTACAAGAATATGTGGCATTGAAATTGTTATAAGTATGAAAAACAAAAGTACGATAGTTCTTATAAACTTTATACATCAACATAATTAAAAAATGAATACGATGAAACAAATAGTTAAAAAATTAGGAAATCGGATTTGGGTAATGTTATTACTACAAATAATGTTAGGCTCATTTATTCAACTAAATGCTCAACAAAAGCAACCATACATTAATTTTACGGCAGTGGTTCACGATTTCGGAAAGATTAAAGAAGCAGACGGCCTTGCCTCATTCAAATTTGAGTTTACCAATACTGGCAGTGTTCCATTGGTAATCAGTAACGTTCAAGCCAGTTGTGGTTGTACTACACCCAGTTGGACTCGCGAACCTATAGCTCCAGGGGCAAAAGGATCTATAACAGCAACTTATAATCCCAAGAATCGCCCAGGTAGGTTTGACAAATCCATAACCGTAACCTCTAATTCTGAGAACACACCCACTGTTTTAAGGATAATGGGAGAAGTATTACCACAAACACCCATGAGTTCATATTAATGCGTTTAGTTTTTGGTTTGATTTTATTGTATATGCTTTCTGGAGTTCAATCGCAGCAACGGGAAGCATATATTAATTTTGAAAAAACGGAAGTCCATTTGGGCAGAATAATGGAAAGCGACGGTATTGTTTTCGATAGTTTTGCGTTTAATAATACCGGTAGCGTTCCATTAGTCATTAAAAATATAATAACCTCTTGTGGATGCACCAATCCTTATTACAGTAAAGAACCCATTTTACCAGGGCACTCAGGGTATGTAAAAGCGGCATACAATCCGAAAGACAGACCAGGCGCTTTTGACGTGAAAATCACAGTAAATAGTAGCGCAAGCAATTATTTGGTAGTATTAAGTCTAAAGGGTGAGGTAATCCCAAGAGCGAGAACTACAGCAGATTTATTTCCCATATATATAGAAGGTTTAAGGCTTAAGACCAACAGTATGAATTTTCAGTTGTTATCAACAGCCAAAGCAGAGAAAGTTATTGAAGTACACAACCCTTATAATAAAGATTTAGCTATTGAATTTGATAGGGTTCCTGAGCATATAAAAGTACAGGCCATTCCCAATATCCTAAAATTTGGCAAGACGGGGATAATTAAGGTACAATATGATGCAAAGCACAAGAATGATTTTGGGACTTTAGCTGATAGGCTTTATTTGGTAATAAACGGAGTTAAACACAAAAAGAATTATTTATCAATAACTGTTGATATAACAGAAGATTTTGGTATTCTAGACTCACTAAAAAAACAGCAAGCTCCCCGAATAAAAATAGACAATCAACGGATAAATTTTGGTACCATAAGAGAAAGAGAAATATTTCGATTTTCGGTACATATAAAAAATGAAGGGCTGCGCAATCTTATCATTCGCAAAGCGGTTCCTTCCTGTGGCTGTACCATAGTTAAAACTGAAGGATTTGTAGTGCCTCCAGGTGGTGAAGAAAAGATGGATATAGTTTTTGATTCTACCGGCAGGCATGGTCAACAAAGCAAGACTATAACTGTTATTAGTAATGATCCGGCGCAACCAAAGACTGTAATTTATTTAACTGGTGTAATAATGGAATAATTTTGTAAATTGCCGATCCAACTTACAATATGGACACAAACGAAAATAAGAGTGCATTATCAGTGAATCAGGGTATTCCTCAACCTCCGAGTGTATCGCTGGAATCGGTTGAAGCATTTAAAAATAGAAAAAAGTTTAAACCAAATTTTAGCGATTTAACAGAAGGAATCTTGAGGGGCGATAGGGTTAAACTGAGTCAGGCCATTACATTAATAGAAAGCACCCTCCCTTTACATCAGGAATTAGCTCAACAGATAATAGAAAAGTGTCTTCCATACAGCGGCAAATCATTGCGAATTGGCATTACCGGAGTTCCAGGCGTTGGAAAGAGTACATTTATTGAAAGTTTTGGCTTGCAATATACCAAAAAAGGACATAAGTTGGCGGTATTGGCTATAGATCCGAGCAGTGGCAGGACTCAAGGAAGTATATTGGGCGATAAAACGCGAATGGAAACATTATCCGTAGATCAAAATGCTTACATCAGGCCATCACCCTCTTCTGGATCTTTAGGAGGAGTAGCGCGCAAGACCAGAGAAACGATAATATTATGCGAAGCTGCTGGCTATGATAGAATAATTATTGAAACAGTGGGTGTAGGACAATCAGAAACGGCTGTTCACTCGATGGTTGATTTCTTTTTGTTGTTGATGTTGGCAGGTGCAGGGGACGAATTACAAGGTATTAAAAGAGGAATAATGGAGATGGCAGATGGCATGGCCATAACAAAAGCTGATGGTGAAAATAAACAAAAAGCTGAACAAGCTAGGGTTCAATACCAGAATGCCTTGCATTTATTTCCGATTTCAAAATCAGCATGGTCACCCAAAGTGCATACTTGCTCAGCGGTAAGCGGAGAAGGCATTGACGATGTAGCTGAGAGCATAGAAAACTATGTTAAACAAACATGTAACAACGGTTACTTTGATTTCAATCGGCAACATCAATCAGCTTATTGGATGAAAGAAAGTATAGAAGGACAATTAAAAAATCATTTTTATCAGCACCCAAATGTTTTGGAGAAATGGGCTGAATTGGAAAAAAAAGTTTTGCGAAATGAAATGAGCAGTTTTATTGCAGCAAAACAATTATTAGATTTATATTTGTTAAAAGAAAAGCCTATACATTAAATAAAATGCGAAAAAAGTATACTCTATCGGTAATTGGTCTTTTTATAATTGCGCTCACACATGCGCAATCGTATAATAATTTTACGGTGGTCAAGGGTAAAATAGAGGGTGTAGACACATTATATATGGTAGATATGCAACCTGTGGTTGTTTATCCTGAACTAAAATTCAACAATGACAATGAATATAAGCGTTACAAGCGACTTATATCCAATTTAAAAAAGGTATACCCTTATGCATTAATGGCTCGAAATACCATAGCCGAAACAAATAATCATCTAGCAACATTAAAAACTGAAAGAGAACGAAAAGCATATCTTAAAGTTGCCGAAAAACAACTATTTGATCAATTTGAAGGCGATTTACGCAAGCTTACCATTTCGCAGGGCAGGTTGCTGATAAAGCTTATTGACAGAGAGACAGGCAATAATTCTTATGTTTGGATTAAACAATACAAAGGATCTTTCAGTGCAGGTTTATGGCAAGGAGTAGCAGTAGTATTCGGATCGAGCTTAAAATCGGAGTTTAACGAAAAAGGAGATGATAAATTGATTGATGCCATAATAAAAAGAATAGATGCGGGAATGCTATAGAAAAACTATTCTGCTTCAAAATTCTCCATAATTTTATTAATTTCTTTCTCAGTTGAGCGAAGTTGCTCTTTACAAAACTGAACCAATTTAGCTGCACGTTTTAATTGTTGGGTAAGATCGGCAATATCAATTTTTTCCTTTTCAATATTTTCTATAATTGACTCTAATTCAGTTACCGCACTACTATAGGTTAATTTTTCAGCCATAATTTAAAAATTGCTTAAGGTAAAAATAAAATTACTTCCTTTGTTAAGTTCACTTTCAACATGGATAGATCCGTCATTTCTTAATATAAATTCTTTACATAAAATCAAACCCAAGCCTGTACCCGATTCATTATTGGTTCCTTCATTGGTAAACTTTACGTCCATGCGAAATAGTTTTTGAATATCATCCTGCGTCATTCCCACACCGGTATCAGATACGGTTATTTTTACTTTATGATTAATTACTTCAGCAAGAACAGTGATAGTGCCGCCATTAGGCGTAAATTTAATGGCATTAGATATTAAGTTGCGAAGGACCAATTGAATCATTGACCTATCGGCTAATACTTTTATGGCAGGCTCAACAGCATTAACTAAATTAATACATTTGTTGGCAGCAATGGTTTTCATTAAAGAAAAATTTCCTTCCACCAATTCATAAATATGAAAATCTACTGGAGTATAATCAATTCGACCGGTTTGAGAACGAGCCCAATGCAGCAAATTTTCTAATAATGAATATAATTGTTTAGAAGAATCGTAGAGCATGGATAGCATTTTCATTCTTTCGCTATCACTTATTTGATTGTCTCTAATAAGCAATTCGGTAAAACCCATTAAGCCACTGAGCGGATTTTTAAGATCGTGGGCTATAATAGAAAAGAATTTATCTTTCGTATTGTTCATCAATTGAAGTTCTGACTGAGACTTTTTTAAAGCAGCATTCATTTCCTGAATGTAATTAAATTTCTCTTGAAGAAGTAAATTTGCTCTTTTCTTTAATTGAAAACGGTTAAACAATAATAACAGAGTTATAAAAGAAAACAATAGAAAAAGAAGAAAAAACCAAAGCAAATTTTGTTGTTTTGACAACTTTAATTCATCTAATTCACGCTGCTGTTTCATTACGGTAATTTCGTTTTCGATGGTTGCTATTTGACTATCTTGACGACTAAGTTCAGTGCTTATTTGCAACTGCAATAACTTTTCATTATTAAGAGAACGGGTAACACTGTCAGATAAAGTAACATATTTTCCTAGAGCATAATATGCATTTTTGTAATCGCCCGCAAGACTGTAATATTGATTTATTGCATAAAAAGAATACTTTTGTAATTCTATATTATTGGTTTTTTCGCTTAGTGCAAGAGCCTCTTTTAAGTTAGAAAAAGCTGATTGCAAATTACCTTGCTCAATATAGATTTCTCCAGCCTTGCGCAAACAAAGTGAAAGTAATTCTACACTATTCGATTTTTTTGCATGATCAGCAGCCTTCAAAAAATACTCCAAAGCCTGATCCATTTTTTTCATTTCAAAATGCAAATTTCCAAACATATTGTATGCATTTCCCAAAGCCAAATTATTATGCTGATCACGAGCTAATTTTAATACATCAGAAAGTATCTCGTATGTGTTACCATACAAAGCTTTATTCATATAAGCATTCGCCATGTTTATTTTAACAGAAAAATATTGAGGATGCAGAACGTCCAATTCATTATTTTCAAAAATCTGTGCATATTGATCAATAGCTTCATCAAACTTATTTAGGTTAAAATACGCATTTCCCAATAGCAATCGGGTATTTGCTATTTTCTTTAAATCCTTGATTTTAGTATAAATTGTAAGAGCTTCGGCTAAATAATCAACGCACTTAACATTCTTTAGCTCGTATAAAATACTTCCTATATTTACGAGTGCATTAGCCAGTTCAAGCTCATCATCGGCTTCAACAGCCAATTTTTGAGACTTAAGATAATAGAATAAAGCCTTGTCGTAAACTCTTTGTTTCCATTTTAATCCCCCCAGTAGATTATAATTTAAAGCTATTGATTTTTTGTCTCCCAAACTATCACGAACCTGAAGGGCTTGATTTAAAAACGACTCCGCTTCATTTAGCTTGTTTATATCGCGATAAAAAATGGCTAAATTGGTATAAGAAGCAGCTACATCGGCAGAAATACCCGTTGATTTTCTCAAGAATAATGCATTTTTATAATGTGCTTCTGCCTTTTTATAATCCTTTAATTTAAAGTAAACGCTGGCAATGAGATTAAGGTTATTGGCATAGTCGCGTTTATTCTTAGCTGAATCTAACAACTGTAAATTTTGGTTTAAAATCATTATTGCTGAATCGTTCTTCTGGGTATCACGATAGAAAAGCGCAAGACTATAATTATACTTGGGAACAATATTTTTATTCATTTGGTAGGCCAACCGAATAGCTTTATGATAATAATTTCCAGCTTGTGTCATTTGGCCTTCCCGCATGCTAAGTCCACCCATTAAATTGTAATACTCGCAAATGCCATCAGCATGTTCAATATTTTTGTAAATTTCAAATGCCTTTGAATAACTTTCCTTTGCTTCCTCAAAAAAAGCTTGTTCTTTAAATACTTGACCTTGCTGAAGATATGATTTTGCGATAGCAGTATCGATATTCAAATCAGTATAGGATTGAATAGCCTCATCAATAGCAGAAAGTGATTCGCTAAAACGATTTTGTCTCAAATATGCGATAGACAAAAGAGAATGAATGAGGGCTTGATTTTCTGATTTATTATATTTGATAGCAAAAGCCAAACCTTTATTGGCACAATCGATAGAAGAAGGATCATTTCTATCGAGGTAAAGCTTTGTTGCATGTATGTATACCTCATCGTGATTTCGTTCGGGCAAAGTTAATAGTTTTTGCTGCAAAGAATCGGGCATTGCAGTGGCAATAATAAGTAGGAAAAATGCGAAATAACATGAAAAAATCAAGCGATACATAGCATGTAATTTAATATTAAGCTGCGGGTAGAGTAAACACAAAAGTGCTTCCTTTACCAGGCGCACTAACAACCCAAATATAACCTCCACTGAGCTGAACAAATTCTTTACAAAGCAGAAGTCCCAAACCGGTGCCCTGCTCATGTGAAGTTCCCTTTGTAGAATAAAAAGTCTCCATATTGAACAACTTCTTTTGATCAGCGTCAGAAATACCTACTCCGCTATCTTTTACAGAAATTTCATAAAAATCGCCATTTCTAACAGCTGAAAGTTCAATACGTCCACCTGAATTGGTGTACTTAATGGCATTGTCAGTTAGATTGCGTAATATAGCAGTAAGAATATTCATATCACTGATTACAAAAGTATTGCTTCTAATTTCAGATACCAAATCAATATTCTTATTAAAGGCTGTTAATTCATATAAAGCAAAAACATTTAGTGTAATCAAATGCATATCAATCTTTTGAGGATTGAATTTTATTTTATTCGATTGTGATCGAGACCATTCAAGCAGGTTTTCGGCCTGCATATATAGATTTCGGGCAGTAGTATTCAGGATTTTGGTGTATTTTTTTATTTTATCCTCACTTAACTCACTGTAGTTATTGTGTAGTATTTCAGAAAAACCCATCATTGCATTAAATGGATTTTTAAGGTCGTGTGCAACAATAGAAAATAATCGGTCTTTGGTGGAATTGATTCTTTTCAACTGCGCTTCCGATTCGGTCAATCTTATATTTGCTTCAATTAATTCCTTATTCTTTCGGGTAAGTTTGCGTTTATTTTTGAAATAAAGCATAATTGCAACATACAACAATATAATGTGCAAAATGCTTGCAACTATAACAAAGCTATTGCTAACATGTATTCCACAGAATACATGAACGTTGGCAAATAATATATGAGAGCTAAATACAGCCAAAACACCTAGTATAAGTCCTCAAAATTAATTAAAATAAGCATGTAAAACAAAATGGAAGAGTCCTTTTTTTACAGGTTTGAAGCATCGGGTATAATTTTCTCCACTTTAGCGAAGATTCTGCCCTGATAAAATTGAAATTCAAGCACATCTTGAAGCGAAACAGAATGAATATCCACTTTTTTATTATTCAGAACAGGAATTACGAATCCTTTCTTCAGAAGTTTCTCGGGATCATTTGCTTTAATAAATCCTTCAGCCAATTCTAATTTGAAATTCTTTTTCAATAACAATTGTTGTGAATTGGAAAAGATTTGTCCAGTTTTTTTAATCAAATATTGATGTTGGAAATTTATTCTATTAACGGCCAGTGTATTTAATTTACCAGCGAAAGTATGCACAGCATAATTCTTTTTCAGCATTATATCTCTACAAAAATCAATCAAGCCTGAAAAAGATTCATCTATAAAAGATTCGAACCTAAGAGATTTTTGAATTAGAAAATCGGCTACTGAAGTAGGGGTTTTTAAGCGTGTGTGGGCAACAAGATCTGTAACAGAATCATCTTTTTCATGACCAATACCTGTAATTATAGGCAAAGGAAATTGAGCCACATTAGAAGCAAGCCAATATTGATCAAAACAATTTAAATCGGCTACAGCGCCTCCCCCCCTTATGATTACCACGGCATCATAATGATCTATATCATTATGTATAGCATCTAAAGCTTGGGTAATTGATGCAGGCGCTTCGGAGCCCTGCATTATAGATTGATAAAGAGTGACATTGAAAGAATAGTCATACTCATTTTGTAATAATTGATCTAAAAAATCTTCATAGCCGGCAGCATTTTCTGATGAAATAACGGCAATGCGCTGCACCACTTCTGGTAATGCCAACGATCGGTTCATATCAAAAACGCCATCTTCTTTGAGTTTTAGTATTGTTTCGTCACGTTGGCGAGACAGATCGCCCTTTGTATAATTAGGATCAATATCTTTAATGATGATATTAAAACCATAAAGTTCATGAAAATCGATCTGAGCAGTAACCAGTATTTTCATTCCCGCACATAAGTAATTACCAGTTACACTGAAAAAATAAGGTTTGATCATCCGGTATGAGCTCTTCCAAATGGCCGCTTTGGCTCTAGCAATAATTTGATCGCCCTCTCCTTCTTTCTGCACCAATTCTAAATAACAATGCCCGCTATAATTCTCTTTGCATTCAGCAATTTCTGCAATTAATAGAAAAGAATTAGTGAAAGTACTTTTCAGTGACTGTTTCACATCCAGACAAAGATCGAGTAAAGTTAAGGCAGCAGGCTGAGCCATCAAGATTTGAATTTTACTAGTTTAATAACGTACTGAAAATTAGCAGCTACAATTTTAACAAAATATATACCAGGCAAAAAATTCTCTGATTCTCTAATTATATAGGATTGGGAGTTGAAAAAATCAATTTTTTTATGAAATAAAATATGGGCATTTGCATCAATGATTTCTATGTCTAAAATTTCGTTTGCCTCTTTAGACTCAACTACAAAGTAATTAAAAAATGGGTTGGGATATATAACAACAGGAGCTTGCGATATAGAAGAATTGAGTGAGTTGAAAAGGATATAGAAGGCAGATTCGAAATCGGGAATACCATATCCTGTTAATGAATCGGGGAAAAGGTAATTATGTGAACTTTTGAAAATAGCATTTTTTATCTTTAAATTAGACGCTTCGGGAAATGCTTGCCATAAACAGGCAGCCATACCTGAGATGATGGGAGCAGAAAAGGATGTTCCGCTTCCCTGATATGAAATACCATTACCATATTGCACCCATACTTGAGAACCTTGGGCCACAATTTCTGGTTTGATTCGCCTATCAGCAGAAGGACCGATAGAACTGAATGTAGTGCGTATTCCACTGCTATCAACTGCACCCACAGTAATAATATTTTTTGCATCGGCAGGGGCAGTAATATAGCGCCATGATTTATTGCCTTCATTTCCCGCACTTACAACCACTAATATTCCTTTTGAAGCAGCCATTCCTGCGGCAATAGAAACGGGTGCGGTATTACCATCTAAATCGGTATACGAATGATTCATTGCCGAATCATCGAACCTACTATAACCTAATGAAGAATTGATGATTTCAATACCCATACTATCACAATACTCAGCAGCAGCAGCCCAATTGTATTCCTCAATTAGATATTCAGATTCTGTATCTTCAGTACGAAACAACAAGTAATTAGCTTCGGGAGCGGTACCTATTAATTCATCATGAAGTGAAGCTGTCATGAGAGAAAGAACTTGGGTACCATGATGTGACGAATTCATTGTTTTAATAAGGTTATCAGCAACAAAGTCTTTAATTGTTAATAAGCGATTACTTTCGCGCATTTCTTTAAAAGCAAGAATGGTATCGGCACCATTAAATCCCGCATCAAAAACCGCAATAGAAATACCTTTGCCCTTAAATCCTGAGTTATGCAAACAATGACCTTTAATACGAGAAATTTGAGTATACGCCAAACCATATTGCAAAGTGGGGGGACAAGATTCTGAGACACCATGCGATTTTGTATTACCTAAGCCATGACCGGATAGTTTGATCACATTTTTCACAAAAGGGAACTGTGTTTTTACATTCGTATCTAGCGAATCGCTTAACTGAATTACCACGCCATTAAACCATTTTAAAGGATAGATGATTTTCCATTGGTGGGCGTACAAGGAATCAATATAAGCAGCAGCAACAGGCAAATCAGTTGAATCAATAGGAATATTATTTCTTATTCGCCGTTGAATAGTTTTTTCGGATAGAAATGAATCAGGCCTATCGATAGAGAAAGTAGTTTTTCTCTTATCAGTAAATTCAAAAAAATACTTACCGGGAGCCATTTGAGCGTAACTCGTCGTAAATGAATAAAAAAATAGAATACTTATAAATAAAATATTTCTCATTACCGGGGCATAATTTCATCAAAAGAAGGCTCGGGAAACTTGCCTTTACTCTTTTCAATCATATCGAAAAATTCTTTATCTTTCTTTTCAATTGCGGTTGTATCTAGCGGTTTACCTTCTTTGTATTCAATAGTATATTTAACTATACCATTTTCATCATAATAAAACCATTTTCCCTCCATCAAATTATTTTTAAACGCTCCTAAGGTTTCAACAATTCCATTGGGATAATAAGTGATAAAAGTACCCGTTCTTTTATCATCAACATAAGAGGCGGTAAGCTTCAAAACCTTATTTTCGTAATACTGCTTCCATTCGCCCTGCAATTCATTACTTTGGTAATTTAATTCTTCTAATAATTCGCCTGATTTATAATATTTAGTCCACGTACCATTTTTCACACCCAAATTATAACCCTCTGTGTGGGTGGTATAATCGCCATAATAAGAATAATATCGCCATATACTATCTTTAAGATTGCCTATGTATTTACCTTCCGCAGCAAGTTTTCCATTATTGTAAAACAAGCGAGCTAATGAAACATCTGATTTATTCAAATGATTAATTTCGGCCATTAAAGAACCATCATCATGATAACGTTTCATGATACCATTTGGTTTATTGTCTTTAAACCAGGCCTCATATTTTAATTTGCCATTTGGGTAAGTAGCTTTCCAGAAGCCCTGTTTCCATCCACGAGAATCGGTAATATTAATGGTATCGGATTGTGCATTCATATTTAAAACCCCAAAAGCACAATAAAGAAAAAGTAATAGTTTTAGCCGTATCAACATGTTGTAAAATTTGAAATAGTATACATGCAAATATAATACAAAAAGCCATCCAAAAAATAGACATGGTTTTATAATGAAGAGGATGCAATTAAAAATAAAAAAACTGGGGTAAAAATTAACAATTTAATCAAAATTGTGTTATATTTGTAACAATTTAATACATTACAATTCGATAATTATTTCTTTTGCAACAAAAAGCTGTTTATTATAAAACTTTTGATATGGAAATG
The DNA here is from genome assembly GCA_020049015.1 of Bacteroidota bacterium. Taxonomy (GTDB): domain Bacteria; phylum Bacteroidota; class Bacteroidia; order Bacteroidales; family DTGW01; genus JAIFLP01. The sequence goes on from JAIFLP010000181.1 coordinate 13,986, forward strand.
CAAGCTACAGGTTTGATGAATACCTACAAGTTGGGAAATTCGCACTATGATGAAGTATTTAAGAGGATAAATGAACCAAAATCTCATTATCAACCAATTGTTGAATGTTTTAATCAACTTAGTATTTCTGATTTTGAGCGTATAAACAATGAAGTAAAAACGGCTTTTTTTAACCAAGGTATTACTTTTGCTGTGTATTCTGATGAAAAGAAGCCGGACGAAAGAATTTTTCCTTTTGATCTGTTTCCTAGAATTATATCAAATGAAGAATGGACAAAATTAGAGAAGGGGATTATTCAACGCAACATTGCTATCAATCTGTTTTTGGATGATATTTATCACAAAAAAATGATATTGAAAGATAAAGTGGTACCCGCTGAACTCATTTTTTCGTCGAAGAACTATTTAAAGGAGATGGACGGTTTTTCGCCAGTAGGAGGAATATATACCCATATATCGGGCACTGATTTGATAAAACATATTGACGGGGAGTATTATATTCTGGAAGATAATTTAAGATGTCCGTCAGGTGTTAGTTATGTATTATCAAATAGGATGGCATTAAAAAAATCACTATTCGATTTATTCAATAAATTGAAATCTAAAAACGTGTACCAATATCCGGAACAATTGCTTGAAGTATTAAAAACGGTAAAGCCCAAAAATGTAGATGTGCCAACAGTTGTAATAGTTACCCCGGGCATGTATAATTCGGCTTATTTCGAACATTCATTTTTGGCATTAAAAATGGGTATCCCATTAGTTGAAGGTAGAGATTTATATGTTGAAAAAGATTTTGTATACATGAAAACCATACACGGCCCTATTAAAGTTGATGTTATTTATCGCAGGGTTGATGATGAATTTATAGACCCACTTTGCTTTAGGAAAGATTCTATGCTAGGAGTTCCGGGATTAATGAATGCTTACAGAGCAGGAAATGTTACATTGGCAAACGCACCCGGCACAGGGGTTGCCGATGATAAAGCTGTTTATCATTATGTTCCAAGTATAATAAAATATTATCTTCATGAAGAACCAATACTAAATAATGTTCATACATACCATTGCGAAGATCCATCGGAAAATAAATATGTTTTGGAAAATATTGATAAACTTGTAGTAAAACCAGTTGATGAATCGGGTGGATATGGTATAAGTATAGGCACCACTTTAAGTAAAGAAGAAATTGAAGAAGTGAAAGTCAAGATCAAATCGAATCCCCGCAAATACATTGCACAGCCAATCATGAGTCTTTCGGTGCATCCAACTTTTATTGAAGAAACAAAGGAATTTGAACCGCGCCATATCGACTTAAGAACGTTTTGTTTGATGGGCAAGAATACTGAATATATTTTAAAAGGGGGGCTCACTAGGGTAGCTCTAAGGAGAGGGAATCTGATTGTAAATTCTTCTCAAGGAGGAGGGTCGAAAGACACTTGGGTGCTGGAATAATTGATATTATTTACAAAATACGAATTTATGTTATCAAGAGTAGCGAATAACTTATATTGGATGGGGCGTTATATAGAAAGAGCTGACCATTTGGCACGTTATAGCAAGGCTAGCTATTTTTCATCGTTGGATGCACCCATCTTAAAAACTTTTGATAGGAATTTCGTGCTTGAATCAATCCTCTATATGGCGGGTATTTTTGATATGGAGCAAATAAATGAGAAGGACGTATTGTATAAAATAGGTTTGGATGCACAAAACAGCAATTCAATAATTAGCAATATTACCTCTGCCCGAGAAAATGCAAGAGGAGCCCGAAATGCTATTTCAACAGATCTTTGGGAGGCAATAAATAAATATTATCATTTGGTAACCAATTACCCACAAGAAACTTATTTAACCACTGGGTTTTATGATTTTACTCAAATGGTTTCGGACCAAACATCTATTGTTACTAGTAAAATTTTTGGTACCTTGCTGCACGATGGTGAATACGCAATAATTTTAATTGGAATGCATATAGAACGAGCTATTCAAATAATTCGCATAATAAATTCGAAGCTGCACGATATATATAAAATTGAGCAAGCTGGCCATACAGTAACCGAATTGAGTTTTGAATGGACAAATCTTTTAAAATGTGTGGAGTCTTTTGATATGAACCGAAAATTCTACCGTAATATTCCTAATCGGGAGCAGGTGCTAGAGTTTTTAATTGTTAACCCTAACTGTCCCCGTTCTATTAGCTTTTCGTTAAGAGGATTAAAAAGATATGAGAAAAATATTAGTCGCAATGAAAACCATGATATTAATACAATAAGTTATAAAATAAACAAACTATGCGGGCAATATGATTATCTTTCCTTCGATGAATTTAAAGACGATATTTACGGTTTATTAAATAATACTCAGGCAAAAGTTTTAGAAATTAGTGAGGACTTTGAGATGAAATACCTTTCATTTTAATGGAAGAGTACAATATAGAATATATAATAGAAAATAGGTATGAGAAGCCTGTTAGAAGTGCTTATTATCAATTATTGGTAATACCTTGCATCAATGACTGGCAACATGTAAAAGAGGTAAAATATTTTTGTTCTGGTAATAAAGAAATGCACACTTCAAAAAACATATTTGGTTTTAATACTCTATCCTATAATGTTAGAGAAGCATTCAATGAATTCCATTTTAGATTAGAGGCAAAAGTTATAAAACCATTAATGAATCCATTTTACGTTAGTCCGTTGTTACCTTATAGTGAATTTGAAATGCTTTACTCTATCAATTTTCAGATAGATAATCATCGGTATTTATCGCAAACAAAACTCACTCAATTGCCAGCCATATTGAATTGCACCTTTCCTTGTTACTCAAATGAAATTCAGGTATTCGATTATTTGTTACAATTAAACAATTACATTTATAATTTATTGGAATATTCTCCAGAAAGCACCAATATAAATACAACTGTTGAAGAAGTTTTGAAAATAAGAAAAGGCGTATGTCAGGATTATGCCCATTTATTTATTTCAATATGTCGACTAAACAAAATTCCTGCCCGGTATGTTAGTGGTTATTTAAACCAAGGAGTTGGATTTAAGGGTACCAGTCAACTTCATGCATGGGTTGAGGCTTATGTTCCTGATTTAGGTTGGGTAGGTCTCGATGCAACAAATAATTTGCTGGCCGATCATCATTATATTAAAATTGCTCATGGTACTGATTATTGTGACTGCAGTCCAATAATAGGTGTACTTGATTCATCAGGATTGCAAAGAAGTATTCATTCTGTAACCATATTAAATCAATAATTATGACATTTTGTGTAGCAATAAAAAGTAAAACGGGGGTTGTAGCCCTCTCTGATACCCGCATAAGTAGTGGCTTGGGTGTTTCGACTTCTAAAAAAATAAAAACTTTTCAGGATGGAGCGAATTCTTTTTTTATCATGTCATCGGGGCTCCGCTCTATTCGCGATAAAGTTATCCATCTTATTGAAGAAGATTTATCAAATACAACTTGTGACAGATTATACAAAGTTGCAAATTTAGTTGGCAAAGCTTTAAAGCAAGCACGTGCAGAAGATATGGAAGAGTTGCAGGCAAGTAAATTTATTTTTGATGCCCATTTTATTATTGGAGGCCAATGCTCTAAAGATAAGCAATCAACAGTATTTCTAGTTTTTCCTGAAGGCAACTGGGTAGAATCATCAGATGAATCGCCATATACAATTATTGGAAATACAGCTTTTGGAAAACCCATATTGCGGAGATTGATGAACGAAAATATCACTTTCGATTTAGCCATAAAGGCTGCCTATTTGTCTTTTGACGCCACGTATAAAAATGCTAGCGATGTTGATTTTCCGTTGGACTTTGCGTTGTACCGCAACGGCACGTTTCAAATTAATGAATTGCGAAAGACAGAGCTTGACTTAAAAGAAATAGCCCAGCAATGGAATAAAATGTTAGTAGACGCAGCTAACAATCTACCCGATTTTTTGCATTATGATGATTGAATAATTAATGCCTCAGTTTAATTTTACGTAAATCGAAGGTATGCGGGTATTCAGGATCAGGTTCAATTAATTTAGGAGTAATTACAACTCGTTCATTAGTTTCAAGTTCTTTTTCGATGATATATCTTCGCGTTTCATTGCTTATTTCTTCTTTGGGTGTATACACTCCCTGACTATGGTTTTCATTGTAGAAACGTGAAACCCTTCGCCCTTCAGCTTCAAAGCTATTTACGGGGAAGGTGTTGTATGCCCTTCCTCCCGGATGGAACACATGATAAGTGCACCCCGCAACTGATTTACCAGTCCAAAAATCGAAGATATCGAAAACCAAAGGCGTATCAATTCCTAAATTAGGATGTAATGCTGATGGAGGCTGCCATGCACGATATCTTACTGAGGCTACATATTCTCCTTTTGTACCGGTATTTACCATAGGTATGCGCATACCATTGCACAATATAGCATAACGATCACTGGTTAGACCAATAGCTTTTACCTCTATACGTTCCAGTGATGAATCAACAAAACGAGCTGTTCCCGAACTTGACATTTCTTCCCCTAATACATTCCATGGCTCAATGGCCGAACGCAGACTTAATTCCACATCCTTAAATTTTACCCTGCCAATATGAGGAAAGCGAAATTCAAAAAAGGGTTCTAACCAATTGAGATCAAAATTATAGCCCGCATCATTTAATTGTCCAACCACGTCTTTCAGGTCTTCGCGGACAAAATGATGGCTCATAAATTTGTCATGCAATTCCGTTCCCCAACGTACTAATTTGCCATTGTATGGTTTTTCCCAAAACCATGAAACAAGTGTTCTGATTAAAAGGAGTTCGACCAGACACATTTGTTTATTGGGCGGCATATCAAAACCGCGTAATTCTAAAATTCCCAATCTACCAGAAGAAGAATTGGGTGAATACAATTTATCAATGCAAAATTCGGCACGATGAGTATTACCGGTAAGATCGATGAGCAGATTTCGGAACAATCGGTCAACCAACCAAAAAGGAAGTTCTCCATTGTTCTTATCGGGTATTTGCGCAAAAGCAATTTCCAGTTCATATAACATTTCCTGTCGTCCTTCATCAACCCTAGGTGCCTGACTGGTTGGACCAATAAATGCCGTTGAAAATAAATAAGATAATCCGGGATGATGCTGCCAGAAAATAATCATACTACGTAATAAATCAGGTCTGCGCAACAATGGAGAATCAGAAGGAGTTTCACCACCAATGGTAATATGGTTCCCTCCACCGGTTCCAGTATGCTTTCCATCAAGCATAAATTTTTCAGATCCTAAGCGGCTTTCAAATGCTGCTTCAAAAAGTTTATTATAATTTTTTACTACTTCTTGCCATGACTTTGCCGGCTGGATATTCACTTCAATAACTCCGGGATCAGGTGTTACCATAAGTTTTTCAATACGGTTATCTTTTGGAGGAGCATAACCTTCAATTACCACAGGTATTTGCAACTCTTCAGCAGTTAATTCAATAGCAGCTAAAAGATCAAGATAATGCTCTATCATATCTACAGGAGGTAAAAAGAGATGTATTTTCCCATCTCTAATTTCTGAGAGCATAGCTGTTTTTATGGTAAAAGCATCATAAAGAGGCTTATATTCCTCAGTTATTTCTTTTTTTTCCTGAAAAGGAAGGTAATTTTTCTTGTTTTTCTTTTCATCATTATTCACTTCTGATACAAACTCTTTTGGGAACAATAATTCTTCCGGAATAGAATAATCGGGAACAGAATTTGCACGTTCAAATACCATTTGATGGAAATCTCCTAAAGGCAAAGTTTCTTCAAACAAACTGCGTTCAATGGACTTAGGTCGTTTAGATTCAGGAATAAATGGCAAAGATTCGAGCGGAAGTCGGTAGCCTGTTTGTGAATTACCTGGAATGAGAAACATTTTTCCACCTCGAAACTCCCAAGGGCAACTGATCCATCCGTTTTTTTTATACGCCCATTGAATAGGTAAAACAAAACATGCGGGATTTTCTAAGCCACGATCTAATTGTTGCATGAGTGTTTTTCGTTCAAGAGTATCTTTTAGATTTATGTTAAGTGGATCAAGATTTACAGGGAGTTTACGCTCTGTCCAAAGATAATAAAATGAATCTTCGTAGCCAGGAATGATATTTTCAACAGCAACACCCAACTTCTTTGTTAGAAGATTCATAAACTTTTCAGCATCTTGAAAAGTGTGATCTGATTTTTTATTAAAATCAGCCATCAGCTCCTTATTTTTCCATAAAGGCATACCGTCTTTTCTCCAATAAAGAGCCATTTGCCACCTAGGTGTAGGTTCACCGGGATACCATTTTCCTTGCCCGTAATGAAACAAAGCATTCTTAGCAAATTCTTCACTTAGATTATGCAAAAGAATATTGGCAAGTTCTCTCTTTTTAGTTCCATCAGCATCGGTATTCCATTGAGCAGACTCCATATCGTCAATAGAAACAAAAGTAGGTTCGCCTCCCATGGTCAATCGCACGTCTCCATCATTCAATTTCTGTTCTACCCTATCGCCCAAGCCCATAATTTCGGCCCATTGAAAATCGCTATACGGTTTTGTCACTCTAGGATCTTCATGAATTCGATATACCTCATTGCTATGAAATAACTGCACCTCACATTTATCAAGTACTCCTGAAATTGGAGCAGCTGTAGATGGTGCGGGAGTGCAACACAATGGAATATGGCCCTCTCCAGCCAATAAACCAGAAGTGGGATCAAGACCAATCCAGCCGGCACCAGGAATATATACTTCGCACCAGGCATGCAAATCAGTGAAATCATTTTCTGCTCCCGAAGGACCATCAATCGCTTTCTGATCGGCCTTTAATTGCACTAAATATCCTGAAACAAAACGAGCAGCCAAACCGAGATGCCTCATAGTTTGAACCAATAGCCAAGCTGAATCGCGACAAGAACATAACTTTTTTTGCAAAGATTCTTCGCATGTATAAACTCCGGGCTCCAATCTAACCGTATATTCTAATTCATTGTATAATTCTCTGTTAACTGCAACTAAAAAATCAACAATATTAATATCCTTAAAACGCTCCACTTTTTTAATCCATTCCATCAAAAGAGCACCATTTTCAACTTTCTCAAAATATGGGGTTAGCTCTTTTTTATCTTGTAATTCATATTGAAATGGGAATTTATTAGCATACTCTTCAACAAAAAAATCGAATGGGTTTATAACTGTCATTTCAGCAACAAGCTCCACTTCAACCTTAAATTCTTTAACTTTATCGTGCATTACCACTCGAGCCAAATAATTTCCAAATGAATCTTGCTGCCAATTAATAAAATGCTCTTTTGGCTCAATTTTAAGTGAATAAGAGTGTATTCTTGTACGGCTGTGCGGGGCAGGTTTTAAGCGAATAACATGGGGACCCATATTTATCAACTTATCATACTGGTAATATGTATTGTGCTTTATAGCGATTATGATTGCCATCTTAATTGGTTTTTGAATGGACTAAATTAAATCAAACATTTCATTGTTCAAAGATACGAGTAATTATAATGTATTAAGAAATTAGGAGTAATATTTAGAACAAAAAAAGCATATCAATAAGAAACGCTGAAAAAAATGATTTGCGATGCTGTAAAAAAGAGATCCCAGTATTAGCTATATTTTACCAATCGGTAATTACTCGAACTTTTTGTTACATAAATGTAGGATAACAGGAAAGAGAAATCAAACGAATCAACTATAATACATATACTTATACATATTTGCATGATTATTGTATTTAAATCATCATCATTTTTATGAGCATGGATTTATAATATCAGTTAAGGAAAATGTATTTAATAATGTTTAAGATAAAATAGTATGCCACTTAGAAATGCGCTTAGTTTTGTTGATCGCATGATCAAAGAACCAGCATTCAGAGAAGAATGCAATAATTATAAAACAAAAGAACTATTATTAGAAACACTAGATTTTAATTTAGATGAGTTTGAAAATGCCATAAATATGAATTTGTTTAAATGCCAAACATATGAATTGGCAGAGCATTATCAGCAATTAAAGATGTGGATGATTGTATTCTAAAAAAAAATAAATATGAGTTATAGAGATTTAGAAAAAGTGCGTGTAATTGTAAAAGAAGCTACAAATATAGATATTTCATACGCTTATGATGATTTGGTATTTCCTGATCATACAGCCTTTATTATTCAATTTACCGATGCTGAATCAAAAGTGTTATTTTGTTATTTTCACGTTGATTGCCTAGCGGAAGAAAAGAAAAAAATATTCAATAATTTATCTTTCATTGCATCAAAGAAACAATGCGAAATAATTAATAAGGGTAATTTTAAACTTAATCAAAAAGGAGAAGAAGTTGAAATTCTGTTTGTTTAATAATAATAGAGAAAACGATATTTTATATTTCAACTTTTTTAAACCACTTTTGTGCAGAAGGTCTGCGATGCGGACAGCCCGGCCAACAGCATGGTTGCCGCTTCCCTTCATTTATTTCTTGAATCATGCGCTGAATATGCTCTGCTCTGGTTTCTGATTTTTTGACAATAGTAACCCAGCAGATCCATTCGTTTCGTTGAATAGGTGTTAGCTTGTTCCATTTATCAAGAATATCCGTATCTGCTTTCAATGCTTCTTCAATATCCTTAGACACTTCGTGCAAAACGCCAGGTAGAATTTCTTTCTTCATAATACTTTATCCTCGTTTAAACGAAATAACACTATTTTCTTTATTAAGTTCAAAGGTAAAGGTTTGTTATTAGGAAACTGAATAGCTCCTTTAGAGGTACTATATTCTTCTAATTCCTTTTTGAAATGAATAATTGGGTTGGGCGTGGGATAGAAAGCTATTACTCTCATTACTCATTATTTTTCCAAATAACTTTAATTAGTATTTGATCATCAATTAATATTTTTAATGTATACATCCCGCACGCCAATTCTTTCAAATCTACTATAGTATTGGAAACTGATGATCCATATCTGACTTGTCTTCCTTGCAAATCGAAAATGGCATAATCAAATGACTTTTCTATTTCACTATCTATAATTAAAAAATCAATCGCTGGATTGGGATACACTTTTATTTGCTCTGTATTTGACACCATCAGATTGTTATAAACAAAAACTATCAAATTTTTTGATGCTTGGTATACCTCTACATCATAAGCAGTAAAAACAGAATCTCTTGTAAATAAACGCAGCAAGTATGAGCCATAAGGTATTGTAAAACGCGACATTCCGAATGAATCAGATAACATTTCATATAAAACATGACTTTCCTTATTCTCTAAGCTAACATGAGTGCCAGGTAAAACTTCAAACCTGCCATACAAATAAACACTAATAGCTACTTTTGAAACCCCGCAATCATTTACCTGGATATAATAATTGGCTAAAGAACTGCAATAAGATATTACAGGTGGATAGGCCAATGTTTTATATCGAGTAGGAAATGATTTGGAATAAGTAAAATTCCCCCCTTCCGTTTTTAAAGGTAAAAAGAGTGTATCTACTTCTTGTTTGGCTTCATTCTTCCAGATTCCGTCTGTTAAGGCACTCTTACTTAATAGGGTATTCAAACTAAATGCATCGTTAGTTAAACATACAGCTATAGAAGTATCGCGATCGGTTTTTGGAACCGAATCAATATAAACGTGAAAAGACAATGTATCATTATAGCAGGTATAAAGGGTTTTGAATGTGTAGTATTGATTAGATTTTAAAGCTGTCAGATAAGAAGTGTTGAGGACATCGGAGAATAGAGTATCTCCTTTATAATCGATATATGGCGGATTGATTGCTACATAGCTACATTCATTCAAATTATAGGAATTTGCATTGGCGCAAACAGAGCACCATGCTGGAACCTGTTGTATCCATTTTAAAGTAAACTTACTGAGTAAAATAATTGAATCGGTATCAATGGTAACGTAGAACTTTACAACTCCAGGTACTTTATTGATAAAAACAAGGCTGTCGCTAATTGTTTCACTTCCAAAACGAGCCGCTTTAGGGTATAAGACTTTTAAACTATCAGGAAAAAGTACTGGTCCACTATAGGAGCTGACATTCCAAATATACGATGAACCTTTTTTATCTGAAACAATGGTAATGGTGTCATCAGTGCAGTAAAGCTCTTTTTTAGGGAAAACAGAAACCGATTGGCTAATCAAGTAAGCGGGTAAAAACAAAAAGCTTATTAACAATAGCATTCTCATAACACAAAAATAATAAAACCCGGCTATAAATGCCGGGTTTCGCGAAAATATTGCTTATAAGAACGAAATAAATTATCCGCATTTAGAATGACCACAAGAAGTACAAGTCAAGCATCCTTCCTGATAGACTAATGTTCCGGTAGATCCACAACTAGAACATTTGGTAGCAGACTTAGCCTTAGTTCCATCAGGAATATATTTCTTTAACGCACGCTCTACACCGTTTTTCCATGTATTTATGGCCTCGCTGTCTAACTGAAGTGAAGCAACCAAACTAACCACATCGGGAATGGGCATACCATATCTTAGCACGCTAGAGATCAATTTAGCATAATTCCAATACTCTTTATTGAATTGGTGCGATAGTCCGCCCAGTGTATTTTTATATCCGTATTTATCTACATATTGAAAATCGTATCGGGTACTACCGTCCTCATCTTTATTCTTTATAATTTTACCTTTGGTTATTGATTTAGGAATAGGATATATTTCCTCATCCATTATACCAGTAAATATTTCATAGGGTCTGTCTTCTACAACACCGATGAAAGCGATCCATTCTTCATTGTTATTCTTAAAGCGCAAGATATCGCAATCTAAAGTTTTAGGGCGCTTTAAGGGTTCTCTTTCTTGAAGGCCACCAGTTGAGTCACCAGCATCATTCTTTTTTTCTTTTTTATTTGAAATCAGAACGCCCGATCTTGAACCATCGCGATAAACGGTAACACCTTTACAACCGCTTTTCCATGCATTGATATAAATATCGGCTACCATTTCTTCTTTTACACTTTCGGGTAAATTAATGGTAACACTAATGGAATGATCCACCCATTTTTGAATGTCGCCTTGCATTTTCACTTTATTTACCCAATCTACGTCATTTGATGTAGCTTTATAATAAGGTGATTTTTTGATCAATTCCTGAAGCAATTCATCAGAATAATTCTTCACCTCTTGATATGTATAGCCATTAATCTCTAGCCAAGTAATAAATTTATGATGAAATACATTAAACTCTTCCCAAGAATCGCCTACTTCATCAACAAAAGAAATATTAACATCTTTATCATTAGGATTTACTTTTCTTCGGCGTTTATAAACGGGGAGAAATACAGGCTCTATGCCTGAAGTTGTTTGGGTCATCAGACTGGTAGTTCCAGTGGGCGCAATGGTAAGAAGTGCAATATTGCGACGACCATATTTAAGCATGTCCTGATACATTTGCTCATCTTCGCGGCGCAAGCGATTAATAAAAGGATTGTCTTTTTCTAATTGTGCATTGAAAATAGGAAAAGCGCCACGGTCTTTGGCCAATTCAACAGACGAACGATAAACAGCAAGTGCAAGTGTTTTATGTACCTCTGTAGAAAAATCAACTCCATCGTCACTACCATATCGGATATTTAATCCAGCAAGCATATCACCTTCAGCAGTAATTCCAATACCTGTACGGCGACCCTGTTGAGCCTTAATGCGGATATTTTCCCAAAGTTTTTTCTCTATGCGCTTAATTTCTTCTGCTTCCGGGTCTTTATCTATTTTTAACAAAATAGCTTCAACCTTTTCGAGTTCCAAATCAATAATATCATCCATGATACGCTGTGCATAAGCTGCATGTTTTTTAAACAAAGCAAAATTGAACTTAGCTTCCGGCGTAAAAGGATTTTCTACATAGCTATATAAATTAATGGCTAATAAGCGACAACTATCATATGGACAGAGAGGAATTTCCCCGCACGGATTGGTAGATACGGTTTTAAAGCCTTGATCGGCATAACAATCTGGAACGGCTTCAGCAGCAATAGTATCCCAAAATAAAATACCAGGTTCGGCAGATTTCCACGCATTATGAATAATTTTATTCCATAAATCACGTGCATTTATTTCGCGGGTAAAAGTTGGTTTATCGCTATCTACAGGATACTTTTGTACATAACTGGTATTATTGATAACAGCTTGCATAAATGCATGATCAATTTTTACGGATACATTGGCTCCGGTAACTTTTCCCGATTCCATTTTTGCATCAATAAATTTTTCAGCATCGGGATGCGCAATAGCAATACTCAACATAAGAGCACCACGTCTTCCATCCTGAGCAACTTCGCGGGTTGAATTAGAGAATCGTTCCATAAAAGGTACTACTCCGGTAGAAGTGAGAGCACTGTTTAAAACCGGGCTTCCTGAAGGGCGTACATGCGATAAGTCATGTCCTACTCCACCCCTGCGCTTCATAAGTTGTACCTGTTCCTGATCTGTTTTCATGATGCCACCATAAGAATCGGCTCCATTTCCAATAACGAAGCAATTCGACAAAGAAGCTACCTGAAAATAGTTTCCTATTCCGGTCATCGGACTTCCCTGCGGTACAATGTATTTGAATTCTTTCAATAAATCATAAATCTCTTCTTCTGAAAGCGGATTAACATAACGCTTTTCAATGCGGGCTAATTCTCGAGCAATCCTGTGGTGCATATCATCAGGATTTTTTTCATAAATATTTCCGTATGAATCTTTTAATGCATACTTGTTTACCCAAACTTTTGCAGCCAGTTCATCGCCTTTAAAATATTCCAATGATGATCTGTAAGCTTCTTCAAAAGAATAAGTCATTTCCTTCTTCACTTCTTTTTTTGGCATCTCTATTTTTGATTCCGTATTTTCGATAATTTTGGTTCCTATTTGTTCAGTTTGCATTGTTGCCCTTGTTTATATAAATTAGTCTACTTTGCTTTTAATCTTAAATTTTATACTTGCAATTTAATACATATTGGTAGCATGCACCAAAATGAAAGGTTCATAGTTATCAACTTTCCTTTACACTTATTAACAATAGATAATAATAATCTACATAAATTCATAACCAATTGATTATCAGAAAATATTTATTAACATATTATTATATAAGCATCGTAATTTCATATTAATTGCATATCAAGGGTTTATTTTCGATAAAAAATTTTGATTGAAAACATTAAAAATTTTTAACGTGGCTCCTTTATTTTTTGTTACAAATTCAGCGGCATTAATCCCCGCATCGTACAACAAATTTTTATTACTCTGTAATTGAAATACTAATTTATGAAATTCTATATAGTTCTGAATTGGCAATGCGGCTTTTAAATTTACCAAAGCACATGCCTCATCAAATTTCTGGTAATTAGGTCCAAACAAAACTGGCATTCCAAACACTGCGGCTTCAAGGGTATTGTGAATTCCTTTACCAAAACCTCCTCCAATATAAGCTATTTGACCATACTTATAAATAGATGACAGCAATCCTATATTATCAATCAGCAAAACATCAAAATCAGAAATATTTATTTGTGATGCTTGAGAAAATAGCACTACTGGTTTTTTAATTTTTGTAACCAGCGATTGAATTCGCGAAGAAGCTATTTCATGCGGGGCAATAATGTACTTCCATCCAGCAGGTGCTTGTTCATTAATGAAGCGACAAATAATATCTTCATCTTCGGGCCAAGTGCTTCCTGCAATAAAAAGCTGTTGACCTGAAAGAAATGTATCGATAATAGAAATAGATTTTGCCTGAGCTGCAATATCAGAGACTCTATCGAAACGTGTATCACCTGTAACACTGACATTATTGACATTTATCCCTTGCAATAGTGTATAAGATTCTTGATTTTGAACAAACACGTGTTTAAATCTTCGCAATATATTTCTATAAAAACCTCCATACCAACTAAAAAACATTTGAGTTGGACGAAATATTGCAGACACAAGATAAACAGGTATATTATGTTTATGTAATGTTTTAATATAATGGTACCAGAACTCATATTTAATAAAAATGGCAGCTACAGGATGAAATACTTCAATAAGATAGCTGGCATTGTTAGCAGAATCGAGAGGTAGGTAAGCGATATAATCAGCCTTAGGGTAATTTTTTCTAATTTCATATCCTGATGGTGAAAAGAAAGTCAGCAGTATTTTAACATTGGGGGTTTCTTCCTTCATTTTTTCTATAAGTGGTCTTCCCTGTTCAAATTCTCCTAATGATGAAGCATGAAACCAAACAATAATATCTTCTGCGATGGGTTTCTTCAATTGCTTAATAGATGAATGCGATTGACCCTTTAACCAAAGCCGAGCTTTTTTATTAAAGGGCGCGAATCCAATAATTAAAAGCTTATAAATAAATAATATACAATTGTAAATAATCATCTTTATTTTAAAAAGGAAGCAAAGGTAACTCAGCCAAACGAGTTATAAAAAATAAGCTTGTTAACAATAATTGTTAATATAATTAATAAATACTAAGAATCAACTTATTGCAATCATTCTAATGCCATAAATCAAACAAATTATCTTATCAACAATCACAAGTTAATATCTTTTAGTTATTAACATTTTAATTCATCCTCTCAATATATACTTTTACACAAGTAATTAATTTATTTTCACGTGAAGGAAAAAGCGAAATTGCTCAATGAAGAAGATTTAAAGCGGAGTAACCGTCAAAGTCTTCGATTTAATACACTTGAATTAAAGGCTATCGATTCTTATTGCAGGAAATATAAGGTGGCGAATAAATCAAAATTCATGCGGGAGACAATAATAACTGCTATTTTGAAAAAGTTCAATGATGATTATCCTACCTTATTTGATGCACAGCCTGGTTTATTTGGCAAACAAGCATAAAATAAAATACCCGCATCATTTAATTAAAAAACCATGCGGGTATTTTTTATATAACATGAATCATATAATATTCTCGACTAATAGAATAATCTTGTTATCATTCACTTCAACTACACCTTTATCAATATCAAACAGTTTTTTTTGTCCATCTGATTGAATCACCTTTATCTGTCCGCGATCAAGTGTAGAAATAATAGGAGCATGATTCCTAAGGATTTCAAATGATCCCTTTGAACCTGGAACCCTAACCAGATTAACTTCTCCACTATAAACAGACTTTTCGGGTGTTAATATTTCTAGCACCATGCTTTATTTATTTAGCTTCTGAAATTATTTTTTCACCCTTAGCAATAGCATCCTCGATAGTTCCCACCAAATTAAATGCGGCTTCAGGGTATTTATCGGTAACACCATCCATAATCATATTAAAACCTTTTATAGTATCTTCTATACCTACCAGTACTCCTTTTAATCCGGTAAATTGTTCCGCAACGTGGAAAGGTTGAGAGAGGAATCTTTGAACACGGCGGGCACGGTGAACAACTAATTTATCTTCTTCAGAAAGCTCGTCCATACCCAAAATAGCGATAATGTCTTGCAATTCTTTATAGCGTTGTAAGAGCATTTTAACACGTTGAGCTGTATCATAATGTTCTTTTCCAACTACTTCGGGAGTTAAAATTCTTGAGGTAGAATCTAGAGGATCCACAGCAGGATAAATACCCAACTCAGAAATTTTACGGCTCAATACTGTAGTAGCATCAAGGTGAGCAAAAGTAGTAGCTGGAGCGGGATCGGTAAGGTCATCGGCAGGTACATAAATAGCCTGAACAGATGTAATAGAACCACGCTTGGTAGAAGTAATTCGTTCCTGCATGACGCCCATTTCGGTAGCCAATGTAGGTTGATATCCTACGGCCGAAGGCATACGACCCAAAAGAGCCGAAACCTCAGAACCAGCCTGAGTAAAACGGAAAATATTATCGACAAAAAACAATATATCACGACCTCCAGAAGCATCATCGCCATCACGAAAGGCCTCAGCAACCGTCAATCCAGATAAAGCAACCGTTGCACGGGCTCCGGGTGGCTCATTCATCTGACCAAACACTAAAGTAGCCTGCGATTTGGCCAATTCTTCTTTATCTATAAGACTTAAATCCCAGCCCCCTTCTTCCATTGACTTTTTAAAAGCCTCACCATATCGAATAACACCAGACTCAATCATTTCTCTTAGCAAATCATTTCCTTCACGGGTTCTTTCACCCACACCGGCAAAAACTGATAAGCCAGAATATTTTTTAGCAATATTATTGATCATTTCCATGATTAGCACCGTTTTACCAACACCGGCACCACCAAACAAACCAATTTTTCCACCTTTAACATAAGGCTCCAACAAGTCAATAACCTTAATACCCGTAAACAATACTTCACTGGCTGTTGACAATTGGTCAAATTTAGGTGGTTTGGCATGCACCTCATAACCACCGGTTTTATCAACTTTACCAATACCATCAATACTATCACCGATAACATTAAGTAAACGACCTCTAACTGCGTCGCCCACTGGCATTTTAATAGAAGCACCGGTAGATTTAACTTTCATTCCTCTTCGCAGACCATCGGTACTGTCCATTGCAATGGTACGAACTGTATTCTCGCCAACATGCTGCTGACATTCAACAATAAGTATATCGCCATTATCGCGGGTTATTTCCAATGCATCATAGATATTTGGGAGTTTGCTTCCCTTTGATTCAAAGGCTACGTCGATAACCGGACCAATAACCTGAACAATTTCACCTAATATTTCTGCCATAAAAAATTTATATTTAAAAGAATCTTTTGCCTCTTACAAACCTAAATAATATTTTTATAAATACCAAACCTGAATCTTTCTTTTTTATTCTTAGGGGATAAATTTATTTGAAAATGCCGTATTATTTGTTAAGTTTGTGTTTTATATAGACATATCAAATCTGAATTTTATGAAAAGAAGTGAAATAA
>JAIFLP010000086.1 GCA_020049015.1 Bacteroidota bacterium
ACACCACATTGAATGCAGTAATATAGCCTAAATCTCCTTTAAAGCGGTCAAAATAAGGATCCTCGGTATATTTAGGAGCTACTGAATCAAAAGGCACACCTGCAATTAATTTTTTTCTAGCTTCCATCAGTTTGTTATACACCTTAAGAGTATCTTCAGGCGCGGCATTTTCATCGAGTTTAATGATAATATGTCTGGTACGTACCTCTGATTGCATGCGTGTATAAGCTTCCTTAATGAGAGCCGAATCCATACGCTTATCAGTTAAATAAGGTTTTGCAAGCTGATCTCTATATGTACTTAATTCATTTTTAAATGACATCATTGTGTCTAAGCCCTGACTTTTAGCTTCGTATACTTTAAGTCGAAAATTAATATACAATTCCATATACTCTTCCAAAGATTTTTGATCCACTTTGGCGTTAGAATTGTTCTTTTTATAAACTCTTTCAAATTCTGTTTTTGATATTTTTTCTTTACCTACGTTTAATATCACATCCTTCTGAGCCTGCAAGGAAATAAACAGACCAGAAACCAAGAAAATTAAAAATATTTGCTTCATTGTTATATGGGTTTAAAAGGTTAATTATCTACTATAATTAGGTGATTCACGAGTGATTGAAACATCATGAGGGTGACTTTCTTGAAGACCTGAATTGGTAATTCTGATGAATTTAGCTTCATGCAGTAAATCAATATTAGCGGCTCCACAATAACCCATTCCAGCCCTAAGTCCACCAATCATTTGATAAATTACTTCTGTTAAATTACCTTTATAGGGTACACGCGCTTCAATTCCTTCTGGAACAAGTTTTTTAATATCATCCTCTACATCTTGGAAATAGCGGTCTTTAGAACCAGCCTGCATGGCTTCAATAGAACCCATTCCACGGTATGATTTATACTTTCTTCCGTTATAAATTATGGTATCGCCAGGCGATTCTTCAACTCCGGCAAATAGAGATCCCGCCATAATCGAATGTGCACCAGCAGCCAAGGCTTTAACTATATCACCAGAATAGCGGATTCCACCATCGGCAATAACAGGAACGCCTGTACCTTTCAATGCATTTGCAACATCAAAAATTGCACTAAGCTGAGGTACTCCTACACCAGCAACCACACGGGTTGTACATATAGAACCAGGTCCAATACCTACTTTAACCGCATCAGCACCTGCGTCAACCAACATTTTTGCAGCATCGGCAGTGGCAATATTACCAACCACAACCTGTAATTCAGGATACTTAGTCTTAACCGCTTTCAACATTTCAAGTACCCCTTTTGTATGGCCATGTGCCGTATCAATAATTACAGCATCTACGTCTGCTTTATGCAAGGCATCAATTCTTTCAATGGTATCGGAGGTTACGCCAACTGCGGCAGCAACCCTTAACCTTCCTTTATTATCTTTACATGAATTTGGTCGGTCTTTTGATTTGGTAATATCTTTATAGGTTATCAAACCTGTAAGTTTGCCACTTTCATCAATGATAGGAAGTTTTTCAATTTTATGCTCCTGAAGTATTTTTGCAGCTGTTTCCAAATCTGCCTTATCCGTAGTTGTTATGATATTTTCACGGGTCATAACTTCTGAAACTGGACGGCGAATATCGCGTTCAAAACGCAAATCACGATTGGTTACAATGCCAATTAGCTTCATATTCTCATCAACCACAGGTATACCGCCAATTTTAAACTCTGACATGAGTGCTAAAGCATCTCCTACTGAACCATTCTTATGCATGGTAACCGGATCAAGAATCATAAAATTCTCGGCACGCTTTACTTTTTTAACTTGCCTGGCCTGTTCCTCTATACTCATATTCTTATGGATAACACCTATGCCGCCTTCACGAGCTATAGCAATTGCCATTCTCGATTCGGTAACTGTATCCATAGCTGCCGATACTATAGGCGCTTTAAGAGTGATTCCTTTGGTAAACGAAGTAGTTACATTTACTTCCCTCGGTAATACTTCGGAAAATGCAGGTACCAATAGCACATCATCAAATGTCAATCCTTCCCCAACCAGTTTATCTTCAATACTTAACATATTCATGTCTTTTCTATTTTCAATCCGCCAAATTACAAAAAAATGTTCATCCATCAGGTATGATTCTAAAAATGAATATTTTTTTTTATCAGTTCCGCTTTTTGAACTCATAATTGTGATTACTTTGCAAAACTACTGGGGCATTTAATTATTGCCTTAACATTCATAAATTTTGTTAAAATTGGATATTTACAAAAAGATACTTCTTAAATATTGGGGATACGGTTCATTCAGACCTTTACAAGAAGATATTATCCAATCTGTTGCAGAAGGGAAAGATACACTTGCATTGATGCCCACTGGAGGCGGCAAGTCGCTAACCTTCCAAATTCCGGCATTAGCAAAAGATGGCTTGTGCATAGTAATAACGCCTCTCATTGCCTTAATGAAAGACCAAGTAGACCGACTTAACCAAATAGGAATTAAAGCAATTGCCATTTATTCAGGCCTATCAAAAGGGGAAATTGACATTGCATTGAATAATTGCATTTATGGTGATTTCAAATTTCTTTATTGTTCTCCAGAACGTTTGAATACAGAGATTTTTAATATACGACTTGAGAAGATGAACGTAAATCTGCTGGCAATAGATGAAGCTCATTGTATTTCTCAATGGGGCTATGATTTCAGACCATCGTACCTTCAAATTGCTAAGATAAGAGAAAAATTACCTCAAACTCCCATATTGGCTTTAACGGCTACCGCAACCCATGCCGTAGCCGATGACATAATGGAAAAGCTTTGTTTTAAAAACAAGAATATTATAAAACAGAGTTTTGAAAGAAAAAATCTGGTATATTTAGTAAGAGAAACAGAAGACAAGCAAGACTATGTTTTAAAATCAATTCAAAACTTCAAAACATCAGGAATTGTGTATGTACGAAATAGACAATCAACTAAAGATATTGCAGCATTTTTGAATAAAAACGGTATCAAATCAGATTTCTATCATGCGGGGTTAACAGATGAACAAAGAAATCAAAAACAAAACCAATGGAAAGAGAATAAAACACCAGTGATAGTTGCAACCAATGCATTTGGGATGGGAATAGATAAACCAGATGTTCGTTTTGTTATACATTACGATATTCCCGATTCTATTGAAGCATATTTTCAGGAAGCTGGACGCGGCGGTAGAGACGGGAAAAAAGCCTATGCAGTTTTGCTACATAATAACACCACTAAACTAACTGTAAATAAAAGAATTGAATCAAACTTCCCGGAAATAAGCTATATCAAACAAATGTACAATTTATTGGGAAACTTTTTCCAAATTCCAATAGGTGCGGGCAAACATGTTGGCTATGATTTCAGCATTGCCGATTTTGCAACACAATATAAACTAAGTATTCATACTGCTTACAGTGCATTAAAAATCTTAAGTCAGGAAGGCTATATAGAACTAACTGACGAAATAAACAATCCTTCCAGAGTCTTTTTTAATGTTAATCGGGATGATTTATACAAATTTCAAGTTGAAAACGAATCGTATGATGGTTTTATCAAATTACTGCTCCGATCGTATACTGGGTTATTTAATAATTATGTACCTATTGATGAGCTTATGCTTTCAAAAAGAGCCAATATAGGAATTGAAACTGTTTATAAAATTTTAAGCAAACTAAATCAATATAAAATCATTCGCTATATTCCAAAGAGAAACAAACCAATGATTATTTATACTGAAGAACGTTTAGATGATAAAAACTTATATATTAATATAGAAAGATACAATAAACTTAAAGAACTTTATATTCAAAGATCATTATCAATGCTACATTATGCAGAATCAGATAACAAATGTAGAAGTGTAATTCTGCTCGAGTATTTTGGTGAAAAGGAGCCCGTGCGATGCGGTAATTGTGATGTGTGTCTGCGAAGAAATGAATTGGGTTTAAGCAAATATGAATTTGATCTCATTCTGGAACAAATAAAAGTAATTGCAGATGGCCAAAATAATGAAGAAGATATGATACTAAAAATAGAAGCCATGTACCCTCCTGAAAAGACAATACAAGTTATAAGATGGTTACTAGACAACCATAAAATTATTAAAAACGCCGAGGGGCATATTTTTTGGAAAAGTTAATTTATATTTGCAGCAAAATTGAATCCATGGGCCATCCATTTAACCATATAGTATATTCTAAAAATGTAATAGAGTTTGTTACGGTAAGCAAGGAGTTTTGCAATTTTGTTGAGCAATCTGCTGATTATAAAGATGAAAATTTTGCAGAAGTTTTACAAAAAGTTTTAAGTTTACTGTATTTAAAAGGTTTATTGCTCACTGAAGGCGAAGAAAATGATGAAGTAGAAGCTGAAAAGTTAGTCACTGAATTGGAGTGGACTTTTATAAGAAACAATATAGCTGAAAAATTAAAAGAAGCTGACGCCTATATAGATTTTTATGATCACTTGCTTCAGGAAACTCCAGAACCGGCAAGCAATAGCATTTCTGAAAATATAGCCGACTTATATCAAGATATAAAAGACTTTATTGAAAACTATCAAACAGCCATTACAGAAATAATGAATGCAGGATTAAATGACATAGTGCTCCTTTTCAGAGAAAATTGGGGTCCAAAACTGCTGAACTCGCTACGAATATTACACAACAGATTATATATAAGTCCGAGCAATGAAAATTTTACAACTAGTGAAGGAGAAATTGGGATTGATACGAAAAACTGGTTCATCTCAAAAAGACAAAACGAAAATTCAAAATCATAACAACTATGCAGAAACCATATTACCCGACGATTTAAACAAACTACCACTAGCATCATTTAAGGGAATTATACATATTATAGACTCCCCTGAAATTCCGGAACAAGTGATATCAAAATTTCGTAATAGCAAACTATTAGGTTTTGATACAGAAACTAAACCATCATTTACTAAAGGAAAATCGAACAAAGTATCATTATTGCAATTATCAAATGGAAAAGAAGCCATATTGCTTCGCCTGAATAAGGTTAAAATGCCCCCATTTATCAAGGAAATATTATCAAATCCAAATATAATAAAAGTTGGTGCTGCCATAAAAGATGATATTTCAGGTTTAAAAAAACTGTCGCCATTTCAAGAAGCGGGATTTATCGATCTTCAACATATAGTAAGTGATTATGGTATACAAGACAAGAGCTTAAAAAAATTATCTGCAATTATTTTGGGTATCAGAATATCCAAATCGCAGCAAACCTCAAATTGGGAAGCAGAATCATTAACAACTGCTCAACAAATATATGCCGCAACCGATGCTTGGGTGAGCTATGAAATTTATAAGCATCTGACCAATAAAAAGAAAAATGCAAAACACAATTAATGTATCATTAAAGTCGGGAAAAGAAATCTCTTTGTTCAGATATCATCCCTGGATATTTTCAGGCGCCATTAAAGAAATAGATGGAGTTGCCAATGATGGCGATCTGGTAAGAGTTACAGATAACAAAGGGGCTTTCTTGGCCATGGGGCACTATCAAAAAGGATCGATTGCCGTAAGAATAATTAGCTTTAAAGAAGAAGAAATTAACGCTGCATTTTGGCTAAAAAAAATTCAAGAAGCATATCAATATAGAAAAATAATTGGAGTAATAGGAAATATAGAAACTAACGCATACCGACTTATACATGGTGAGGGTGATGGTATTCCCGGCTTAATAATAGATATCTTTGATACCATTGCGGTTATACAATTTCACTCATACGGTACTTTTATTAATCGAGAATTAATAGCCAAAGCACTCATTGAAACTTATGATAATAAGCTTACTGCTGTTTATGATAAAAGTCAAACTACTTTAGCCGAAAGATCGGGAACTACAATAGAAAACAAGTTTTTATTTGGAGACCAAACCAGCGGTATGGTGAGAGAGAATGGCTTAAATTTTTTTATTGATTGGTGGGACGGACAAAAAACCGGTTTCTTTGTTGACCAACGAGATAACAGAATGTTGATTGAAAAATATGCGAAAAATAAAAAAGTTCTAAATATGTTTTGCTACACAGGTGGTTTCTCAGTATACGCTATGCGGGGAGGTGCAGCATTAGTTCACAGTGTAGACAGTTCAAAAAAAGCTATTGAAATAACTGATAAGAATATTGAAATAAATTTTCCCGCAAGCAATCTGCATCAATCATTTTCGGAAGATGCTTTTCATTTTCTGGAAAAATATACCGAAGATTATGATTTAATAATATTAGATCCTCCAGCATTTGCCAAGCACAACAGTGCACTAAAAAATGCGCTTCAGGGCTACAAAAGATTGAATCAGAAAGCTATTGAAAAAATAAAAAAAGGTGGCATTATTTTTACTTTTTCCTGCTCTCAAGTAGTAAGTAAAGATGATTTTAGAAAATCGGTATTTGCAGCATCGGCCAGTGCTAAACGAAATGTAAGAATCATGCATCAGCTCACCCAGCCTGCTGATCATGCCATAAGTATGTACCACCCCGAAGGCGAATATCTAAAAGGATTGGTGCTCTATGTTGAATAGAAATGAAAAATTATTTTTAGGTTCCGCGAGCATTATTTACGCATTGTTTCTGTTGTGCGTGCAAGATCATGTTTTTTTTTGGGATACCATACAATTATCATCACGCCAAGCCCATTTCTTTTTTGAAAATGGATATCAATCTTTACAACTTCCTATAGATATTGACAGTGGGCATCCTCCCTTTATGGGGCTTTATTTGTCAAGCTTATGGAAAATATTTGGAAAAAGCCTGACAGTTTCACATTGGGCCATGTTTCCTTTTATTATAGGTATTCTTTTTCAATCTTTTTTTCTAATTAAATACTTTATTAAAAGTACACTTGTAATTCCCGCAAGCATATTATTTCTAGTCGATCCCGGAATTCTAGCTCAAATGTCATTAGTTTCCCCTGATATTATTTTGCTGTTCTTTTTTATATTGGGAATTAATGCTATCCTTTATGAAAAGAAAATATTTTTAATTCTGTCGGTTTCTGGTTTGGCTGTAATCAGTAACAGAGGAATGAGTATTGCCGCAGCAGTATATATATTCCATATTTTGCATTTGCTCTTAACTCAAAAACTTAATTTCTATAAAACAATAAAAGCTACTTTACTATACGTTCCTGGCGGTATAATAGCATTGCTATTTTTAGTCTATCATTATCGACATACTGGATGGATAGGCTTTCATCAAAATATGCCTTGGGCGGGCCTATTCGAAAGAGCAGACAGCTATGGTATTATTTATAACATGGCTACTTTAATTTGGCGCATGATTGATTTTGGAAGGCTCACTCTCTATCTCATCGCATTATTTATCCTCATTAAATGGAGAAAGAAAATCAATTTCAAACAGCCATTTAAAACCTCAGCTTTATTATTTTTGATAACATTCATTTTATCATTACCCACATTTCTTCTATATACAGGGCTCACCGGCCATCGTTACTTAATTCCCGCAATAGCTATGGCCAGCCTATTATACTTGGTTTTGATAGAAAATACACCCATGCAAATGGGTTTAAAGAAAGCATTGATCTATATATCAATACTAGGCTTGTTAGCAGGAAATTTTATTGTTTATCCCATAAAAATATCTACCGGTTGGGATGCCACCTTAGCGCATCTGCCATATTATAAATTGCGCAATGATATGCTTCAATATATAGATAATAACAATATAAAACCAGAAGAAGTTGCAGCAAGCTTTCCGGCTGCAGGAAAATTTAAATATATTGCATTAAGTGACGATGACAAAAAGCTTGGAGAAGTAGGTATTGATACGTGTAAATATCTCTTGTACTCAAATATTTTCAATACATTTAGTGATGCGGAGATCGACTCCATTTTTCAGAATGGAAAATTACGCTATGAATGTAAATCGGGACAGGTTATAATGCGCCTATACGAGTTTTGACAGGTCGGTCCAATCAGATTGAAGGTCTATTCTACAACGAATACGCTGCTCTTTCGCCAAACGCAAATACATAGGAGTAATTGAAAACACACCTGTTTCAGAAATAAAAGGAAAAATAGAAGTGCTAACCACATGAATACCATCAAATGCTGTTGGAATATAATCAGGAGCATTGCGAGAGATAATGGTTTCTCCAGATTGATTGTTTTTCCAACCACTTAAGAAGCCCTCACTATCAACCAATAAAGAGCGGCTTGTAGAGCGGTTATGACAAGAGAGGCTTGCTAAATCGCCAGACTTTAGATGATCATCATATAATTTCTTTAAATTAATAGAGCTCACAACATCTACATTATGGAGCAATACGGCATTGGTGTCTTTAAATAAGTGGGCTGCTTTTAACAATCCGCCTCCGGTATCGAGCAATAGATCGCGCTCATCGGAAAATAACACATTAGCCCCAAATCCATTATTTTTACGAATAAAATCTTCTATTTGATTAGCAAAATGATGAACATTGATAACGATATCATAAAAACCCGCATCGATTATTCTTTTTATCACAATTTCGAGCATGCTTACCCCATTAACTTCAACCAATGCTTTGGGTTTTGTGGCGGTATGGGGCATTAATCGCGTGCCGAGGCCGGCAGCAAAAATCATGGCTTTCATTTAGGCTGCCTTAATTTTCTTTGGTTTGCAAAGATGTTTTTCTTTATGGGCTTTTTCGCCGCATTTTTTACATTCATACATCAATTCTTTAGCCTGCTTTTCTTGCTTCTCAGCAGGCTTTAAATCACATAGTGTTTTTCCCATGGCAAACTAAAAATTAGTAACGTGAAACCCAACGGTAACGACGGGCATTATCACCAAAACGGAAGCCGAGCATAAATTCATGCGACCCCAAGGTACTGCGCATGATATCGCTAAACGTATAATCGAATGCATAACCAAAAAACATAAATTTATACTTCACCCCACCAAAAGCAATTAAAGAACCACCATTAGCTCCGGTGCGATAGGACAATCCACCCCAATAATCTTCTTTGTAATACATACGGGCACCCAAATCAATTTGACCTGCCATTGCTTCAGACATTTTAACCCAGAACGAAGGCTCAATAGCATAATATTCATCCAATTCAAACAAATAATATGCAGAAAGATTATAATGTCGTTGAGTTCTATAATTGATAGAGCCCTTTTCGCCAAAACTAATAGAAGAACGAAATAAATCACTTACCGAAAGACCAACATATCCACCCATCCTCATTACTGCCATACCAAATGTAGCATCGGGTATAAACATATTCAAATCGGTATTGTTCAATAATTTATCTGACTCTTGGGCCAAAGTAATAAGGTTGCGGTCTATTTTATATTGATACGCTGACCCGGCAAGACCCATAGAAAACTGAGTTTTATTTAGAAAATTGATATGGTAGGCATAAGTAAACTGCAAACCAGTTCTATCAATCAATCCATTTTTATCATTGTAGATATAACCACCTAAGCCTACACGACCAGTAGGTCTTCTCTTAGCATACCGTCGTTTAGCCGTATTTTTTTGAGGTATATAGCCTCTGGTAATACGACTCTGCATGGAAATGGCATGTGTTTTAGGCGAAGAAGGGAATTTAACCCATTGCTCACGGGCAGTAAGATTAACAGAAGTATAACCTTCTGCACCTGCAAATGCGGGGTTTATTAAGAATGAATTAAATGTATACTGACTATAAATTGGGGTTTGTTGACCCTGCAGTAATACAGCTTGCCAAAAACCTATAATTAAACTAATATATAATACAATTCTTTTCATCTTTCTAAAATTCTTAACGAACTATTGTTACATGTCCTACTACCGGTTTTATACCATCCTGATCAATATTGATTACATAATAGTATGAGTCCATAGGCAAGTCACGTCCAGATTTATTTCGTCCATCCCAATCATTGCTATAGCCTTTTTTAACATAAACCATGCGACCCCAGCGGTCAAACACCTGAACTTCAGCTTTTGGATAATCAAGAATTCTTTCAATTTCCCAAGTGTCATTATCACCGTCATTATTAGGAGTAAAAGTATTGGGAACCAAACCGAGCGGACCAAAAACATTACATTCTATAATATTAATAGTATCGCTCTTCAAACAACCTTTTGTGTCTTCTACCCTAACCCAGATAATCTGCTGACCAGCATTAACATTAATCATAGAACCCGATTCGCCATTCGACCAAGTAAAAAGGGCGCCATCGTATCCTGCAAATAATGAAAGCATGTCATCTTTGCAAAGCATGGTATCGGGACCCAAATCAACCACAGGTAAAGGATTTACCACCAATTCAGCAGAGTCTACAGATTTACAACCAATAGAATCTAATGCCTCGAGCCAATAAATACCGGGATCTTTAGCCGCTAAAGTAGATTCGGTTGAATTATCACTCCACTTATAACTAAGAAAACCTAAATTGGGCGTGAAGATAAAACTATCTTCAGCACAAATTTCAGCCAGGGAAACTATATCTAATTTTACAGAACCCACTTCAACATTAAGAAACACAGTATCGCCTACACAACCCATACTGGATATTTCTACAATTCCAATCTTATGATCGGTATTTTCATACCAAACAACATCGGCAGAATCGGTGTAGAGAACAGCAATATTTCCGCCCACTACAAACCATTCATAAGTAGAACCTGCCCAGCCTTGAGCGCCATAGCGAACTGTCATTCCTACGCACGAACGTGGTAAACCTTGGCTGTGCCCCACCAGGGACACAGCTAGGAATACAAAAAATATTATATGTTTTAATTTAACTACCACGATAGTGCTATACTATTTCAATTAATTTATAAAAAATTCTAGTAAGCTACCCCAACGTTCTTGATGTGACGAACTGGTTGTGTAACAGGAGTTGGCATTAAATACATGGTATATTCTTCACCAACACCACACAAATCAGTACCTATAGCGTTAACACCAGATTTTCTACTAATATGATCAGTAATGTTTGTCATTTCGAATACATATTTTCCAAAAGCACCCGCAGCAGGTACATAAACAATCTCACCTGTAGTAACACCAGCTACAGTAGGCGTAGCATAAACAAAAGCATCTGAAACCACAACTGTATCCGTTTTAGTTTCGCTGCCA
>JAIFLP010000176.1 GCA_020049015.1 Bacteroidota bacterium
TACCTTACCTCACCAGATGATATCTATGTTTCACAATCACAAATAAAATTATTCGGACTAAAAACCGGTGATACCATAAAAGGACAAATTAGACCCCCAAAAGAAGGTGAAAAGTATTTTCCATTAATTAAAGTAGAAGAAATTAACGGACGTGATCCGGACTATATTCGCGATCGCATACCTTTTGATTATCTCACGCCGCTTTTTCCTGATGAAAAATTCAAATTGGTTACCGATCGCAATCCTAATCTTTCCTGTCGTATAGTAGATATGATATCTCCAATAGGTAAAGGTCAGAGAGGATTGATAGTAGCGCAACCCAAAACAGGTAAAACAGTATTGCTTAAAGATATTGCCAATGCAATAGCCGCCAATCATCCTGAAGTATATATGATCATATTACTCATTGATGAAAGGCCTGAAGAAGTTACCGATATGGCAAGAAGTGTGAATGCCGAAGTTATAGCCTCTACTTTTGATGAACCAGCGGAACGTCATGTAAGGGTTGCCAATATAGTTCTTGAAAAAGCCAAAAGATTGGTGGAATGTGGACATGATGTAGTTATATTACTTGATTCAATTACTCGTTTAGCCCGTGCATTTAATACCATATCTCCTGCATCAGGAAAGGTTCTCTCTGGAGGTGTTGATGCTAATGCATTACATAAACCTAAAAGATTCTTTGGAGCTGCGCGTAACATTGAAAACGGTGGTTCGCTTACCATATTGGCCACTGCATTAACCGATACCGGCTCTAAAATGGACGATGTTATTTTTGAAGAGTTTAAAGGAACCGGAAACATGGAATTACAATTAGAACGAAAACTTTCTAATAAACGTATTTTCCCTGCTGTTGATATCAATGGATCAAGTACTCGTAGAGACGATCTACTAATGGATAAACACATGCTGAACAAAATGTGGATTTTAAGAAATTATCTTGCAGATATGAATCCTGTAGAAGCAATGGAATTTATGATAAGCCATTTATCAAAAACTTCATCCAATGAAGAGTTCTTAATTTCGATGGGAAGTAGTGGAAAATAATTTTTATTTTCAAAGAAAAAAAAACGGGATAAAATTTTATCCCGTTTTTTTTTTAGAAATATTTCTTCATAAATATTGATGCATTTACCAATGCCAACATTACAGGTACTTCAATCAATGGACCAATAACAGCAGCAAAAGCTTCACCAGAGTGAATACCAAAAATAGCAATTGAAACCGCTATGGCCAATTCAAAATTATTACTAGCCGCTGTAAAAGAAAGCGTAGTAGTTTGTTCATAATTTGCTCCAAATTTCTTGCTCATATAGAAAGAAATAAAAAACATGAGTAAGAAATATAATACCAAAGGTATCGCAATCCTAACAACATCAAGAGGAATCTTAACAATATATTCACCTTTTAAAGAAAACATAACCAAAATGGTAAATAGCAGAGCAAACAAGGTTATGGGACTGATGCGGGGAATGAATTTTCGCTCATACCAATCTTTTGATTTCAATTTAAGTAATATTACCCTGGTTAAAAATCCGGCAAAAAATGGAATGCCCAAATAAATCAAAACACTTTCCGCAATTTGTCCAATGGTAATTTTACCTACACTATCATTAACAGGTAAACCAAACCATCCGGGCAATACCGCTATAAAAAAATAAGCATATACAGAGAATAATAATACCTGAAAAATAGAATTAAAGGCTACCAAACCGGCGGCATACTGCGTATCTCCTTTTGCTAAATCGTTCCATACTATAACCATTGCAATACATCTTGCCAAACCAATTAATATTACCCCATACATATAATGGATATTGAACTGCAAAAAAATAATAGCAAGAAAAAACATCAATACAGGTCCTAACACCCAATTCTGAAACAATGAAAGTCCAAGGACTTTCGTATTTTTAAAAACATCACCCAGCTCTTCATATTTAACTTTGGCTAAGGGCGGATACATCATAACAATCAATCCAATTGCAATAGGAATATTTGTTGTGCCAACCGAAAGTGCATTCCAAAAAACAGACACCTGAGGAAACAAATAGCCCCAAATTACACCAACCATCATAGCTAATAATATCCACAAGGTTAAAAATCGGTCGAGAAAATGCAATCTTTTTTTCATAATTGATTTTTTAATTGTTGAACATAAAAATCATAAAAACCTTGTTTTATTTCATCCCGCACTCTAATGAATTCTGACCAAATATACTCATCACTTCCGGTTACATGAGACGGATCATCATATCCCATATGAATGCGGTGTTTAACTTTTCCGAAAAAAGCAGGGCAATTCTCATTTGCACCTCCGCAAACAGTAATCACATAATCCCATTCATCTGTCAAGTATTTTTCAACAGAATCAGAAGTATGTTGACTGATATCAACACCAGCATCCTTCATTACCTTAACTGCTGTAAGGTTAAGTTTTCCTGAAGCCTGCGTTCCCGCGCTGTAAACCTCTATGCGGGAATCAAACGATTGTAGAAAGCCATGTGCCATTTGGCTTCGACAACTATTTCCTGTACATAAAATCAATACTTTCATCATTTAATCTTTAATATGTTTAACATTACAAGTTACATCCTCATTTATTATGTTATTAAAGAAAAGGTTGAACATTTCAAAATACTTGTGAATCACCGATCCGCAAAGGCAGTAATTAATTTTAAGTCCATCAATTTCACCATGAATCAGGCCTATGGATTTTAATTCGTTTAAATGTTGAGAAACAGTACTTCTGCTCAATGGCAAACTATCTGAAATATCGCCAGTAATACAGGTTTTTGTTTCAGACAAATATTTAAGAATGGCCAAACGTGCTGGATGAGAAATTACCTTAGCAAAACGAGCCAAATCCTGCAAATCGGGTTCAAATTGTTGACTTTTTATCATGTTTTTTTAATATCTAATAAGTAACAAAGAATTTTAAATTATGTTCAATTTCGTAAAATTACGTCATTGTTAATAAACACATGTAAAGTTTATGTTAAAAAATTATTAATTTATTAATACACATAAATAAGTAATGATTAATAAAAACTGAATATTTATACATATTTGCATAAAGAAGTTTATGCTAACTCTCTTATTTAGAACAAGAATGAATTAGTGAAAATTATTCGTAATATATGCATACATTATTGAAAAAAACCTAAATTTGCAATGAGTTTAAGAATCATTAATTAATAATTACATTAATATAAAATTAAAATGGCAGGTGATAAAAAGTTTATGACATGTGATGGGAACTATGCAGCAGCGCATATTGCATACATGTTCAGCGAAGTGGCCTCAATTTATCCTATCACTCCCTCATCAACGATGGCAGAGTATATTGACGAATGGGCAGCAGGTGGAAGAAAGAATATTTTTGGTGAAACAGTAAAAGTAACCGAAATGCAATCAGAAGCTGGTGCTGCTGGTGCATTGCATGGAGCTTTACAATCAGGTGCACTAACCACTACATTTACGGCTTCACAGGGTTTATTACTTATGATACCCAACATGTATAAGATTTCTGGTGAATTGCTTCCGGGAGTACTTCATGTTTCAGCCAGAGCACTTGCATCTCAGGCTTTATCTATATTTGGTGATCATAGCGATGTTATGAGCACCCGCCAGTGTGGTTTTGCCATGCTTGCTACAGGTAGCGTACAGGAAGTTATGGATTTGGCAGCTCTTGCACATTTAGCTTCTATTAAATCACGCATTCCCTTTTTACATTTTTTTGATGGCTTCAGAACATCACATGAAATACAAAAAGTTGAAATGATTGAGCAAGATCAATTATCTGCTTTACTTGATAAAAATGCATTACAAAGATTCCGCGATCAGGCTTTAAGTCCAGAGCATCCTGTAACCAGAGGTACCGCTCAAAATCCTGATGTTTATTTTCAAGCCAGGGAAGCCTGCAATAATTTTTACGATGCAGTTCCAGATGTGGTAGAAGCTTACATGCAGGAAATCAAAAAAATTACTGGACGTGAGTATCATCCTTTCACCTATTATGGAGCCAAAGATGCTGAAAATATAATTATAGCAATGGGTTCTGTTACTGAAACTATCAAAGAAACGATAGATTATTTAAATAAAAAAGGTGAAAAAACTGGTTTAGTTTCCATTCACTTATACCGTCCGTTTTCAGCAAAATATTTCTTCAATGTACTTCCTTCTTCAGTAAAAAGAATCACTGTTCTAGACAGAACAAAGGAACCAGGTGCTAACGGAGAACCTTTATATTTAGACGTTCGCGATTTATTTTATGGCAAAGCCAATGCCCCTATGATCATTGGTGGTCGCTATGGTTTGAGTTCAAAAGATACTACTCCTGCTATGATCATTTCAGTTTTCAATAATATGAAAATGAATGAACCCAAAAACGGATTTACAGTAGGTATTGTTGATGATGTATCATTTAAATCTCTTCCTCTTTTACCTGAATTAAATGTTGTAGAAGGTGGCATATTCCAAGCTAAATTCTATGGTTTAGGATCTGATGGAACTGTTGGTGCTAATAAAAACTCGATCAAAATTATTGGTGAATCAACTGATAAATATTGTCAAGCTTATTTTGCTTACGATTCAAAAAAATCGGGTGGTATAACTGTATCTCATCTTCGTTTTGGCGATAAGCCAATCCGTTCAACCTATTTAGTAAATAGTCCTGATTTTGTAGCTTGCCACGTAACATCATACTTGAATAAGTATGATATGTTAAAAGGTTTGAGCAAGGGAGGTACATTCTTACTAAATAGTATTTGGAGCGCAGAAGAAACAAAGAATAAACTACCTGATAGTTACAAAAAATATCTTGCCGAAAACGAAATCAATTTTTATATTATCAATGCAACCGAAATAGCTGAAAGCATTGGTTTGGGTAATAGAACCAATACCATTATGCAATCTGCTTTCTTTAAAATTGCTAATGTAATTCCTTACGAAAAAGCTTTAGACGAAATGAAAAAATTCGTTAAAAAGAGTTTTGCTATGAAGGGAGAGGAAGTTGTAAAAATGAACAATGCTGCAGTTGATCGTGGAGGCGAAATTACAAAAGTTGATGTTCCTTCAGAATGGAAAAACATTAAACTGGTAGGCGCCGATGATGATAACAATTTACCTGAAGTAATTAGAAACATTGTTAATCCTGTTAACGCGCTTAAAGGCGATGATCTTCCTGTAAGTGCATTTCTAGGAAGAGAAGATGGTACATTATCATGCGGTACCGCTGCTTATGAAAAACGAGGCATTGCTGTAAATGTTCCTGAGTGGCAACCTGAAAATTGTATTCAGTGTAATCAATGTTCTTATGTTTGTCCTCATGCTTGTATTCGACCATTCCTAATTAATGAAGAAGAAGCCAAAGGCTTACCAGCAAATACCAAAACATTGAAAGCTACTGGTAAGGCATTGGAAGGCTTACAGTTTAAAATTCAAGTAAGTGTATTAGATTGCACCGGCTGTGGTAATTGCGCTGATGTTTGTCCTTCAAAACAAAAATCTCTTATCATGAAACCATTAGAAAGTCAAATGGTTGAGCAAGATAGGTATGATTATATATTTAAAAATGTAAGTGTAAAAGATAATTTACTGGTTAAAGATGCGGCTGTAAAAAATACTCAGTTTGCACAACCATTATTTGAGTTTTCGGGAGCTTGCGCAGGTTGTGGTGAAACCCCGCATATTAAATTGATTACACAATTATATGGAGACAGAATGATTGTTGCCAATGCAACAGGTTGTTCTTCTATTTATGGTGGATCTTTCCCTTCAACTCCTTACACAGTTAATGCAAAAGGACAAGGACCGGCTTGGGCAAACTCATTGTTTGAAGATAACGCTGAATTTGGTTTTGGTATTGCCACTGGTAATAATCAAATCAGAGCCCGCATTGCCCAAATGATGAAAGAATCAATGGATAAAGTAAATGCTGAAACCAAAGAATCTTTTTCAGAATGGTTATCTACTATGCAAGATGGAAGCAAATCGCAAGAAGCTTCTGAAAAAGTATTAGCAAAACTTAGCAATGAGAAAAATGCTGTTGCTGCTGAAATATTAAAATTGAAACAGTATCTATCTAAAAAATCTATATGGATTTTTGGTGGTGATGGCTGGGC
Organism: Bacteroidota bacterium; assembly: GCA_020049015.1. GTDB lineage: Bacteria > Bacteroidota > Bacteroidia > Bacteroidales > DTGW01 > JAIFLP01. Next base: position 6,123 of record JAIFLP010000176.1, read on the forward strand.
ATATGACATTGGATTTGGAGGTTTAGATCATGTTATAGCATCGGGTGAAGATGTAAATATTCTAGTAATGGATACAGAAGTATATTCCAATACAGGTGGTCAGGCATCTAAGTCTACTCCTATTGGCGCCATTGCAAAATTTGCAGCATCGGGTAAGAGAATTCGCAAGAAAGATCTTGGTATGATTGCTATGAGTTATGGTTATGTATATGTTGCACAAGTGGCCATTGGAGCAAGTCAATCGCAATACTTAAAAGCCATACGCGAAGCAGAAGCATATAAAGGTCCATCGCTTATTATTGCATACTCACCATGTATCAATCACGGATTGCGTGCAGGTATGGGTAAATCTCAAGCCCAATCGAAACTGGCTGTAGATTGCGGTTATTGGTCACTGTATCGTTATAATCCTGTATTAGGTGATCAAGGGCAGAATCCATTTGCTATCGATTCAAAAGAACCAAATTGGGGCGAATTCCAAAACTTCTTAAGTAGTGAAATTCGTTATTCTGCACTTAAAAAATCTTTCCCTGCAGAAGCATCTGAACTTTTCAATGCAGCTGAGGAAAATGCAAAATGGCGTTATAACAGTTATTTGAGAATGGCAGCAATGGATTATTCTACTGCACAAAAAATTGAAACTGTAAAATAATTTGTTATTATTATCATTAAAGAGAGGCTATCTAAAACAGGTAGCCTCTTTATTTTTTTAATTTTTTATTGAATATAAGACTTTTATTTTAGGAGCTATTTTTTACCCTGTTTGCTTTTTTTGCTATTTTGAAAGAAATTGGAGGCAGAAAAAGAATTTCAGTTAACAATGTTGGATATTTACAACATTATAGTTAATATAGAACTACTTTGCTGGTTATAATCACATTTTATTTATAATAGTTGCTTTTCTTTTTATGATTTTGTATATTTGTAGTATATATACATCATAATAATTAATATTATTTTAATATGTTGGATAATTACGTCAATAATTATGATTCTTTGCCTAGTATTGATATTTTGCGAATGATTGGAAAGTTTATTAAGGAGCAGAGATTAAATTTAAATAAATCGCAGGAAGTATTGGCATTGGAGGCTGGTGTTAATCGTTCTACAATAAGTTTATTGGAAAGTGGTGAGAACACTAGCTTAATCACATTTATTCAAGTGTTACGCGCCTTAAACAAGCTTTCAATGCTTAAAGATTTCCAAGAGCAAAATAATATTAGTCCTATTTTGATGTCTAAAATTTTATTAAAAAGCGCAAAGAAAAAGCGTAAGTATGCAAGGGCTAATAGGACAATTAACAATGAAAATGTATGATTTTTGTTTGTGATGTTAGGATTTGGAATAAGTTGGTAGGTTCTGTTTTGTGGGATGAGAATAGGCGTGTTTGCTTATTTGAATTTGATCCATCTTTTTATCAATATAATTTGGATTTAGCTCCTATTAAGATGCCGTTATTGTCATCACGTGCTGTTGTATATTCTTTTGATTCGCTTAATAAATCTACTTTTCAAGGTTTGCCGGGTTTATTGGCAGATGCTTTGCCTGATCAATTTGGTAACCAAATTATTAATGCATGGTTAGAAAAAAATAATCGTATTCCTAATTCACTAAATCCTGTTGAGAAGCTGTGTTTTATGGGTAATAGGAGTATGGGGGCTTTAGAGTTTTTCCCAAGTTCTTATAATGTTGATAGTTCAGCAAATAAGATTGAAATGGAAGATTTAATAAGTATTACCAGTGAAATTTTGTCTGGTAGGATTAATTTTAAGTCTAATTTGAGTGAAGCGGATAATCGATCATTACAAAATATTATAAGTATAGGGACTTCTCCTGGTGGTGCTAGGGCTAAAGCTGTTATAGCATATAATTCTAATACAAAGGAGATTCTTAATGGTCAGATTTCAATACCCAGTGGTTTTTCCCATTATCTAATTAAGTTTGATGGTATAAAAGATTCTCAGTCTGGGATTATTTCAGGTTATGGTAGGGTAGAGATGGCTTATTATTTAATGGCTAAGGATGCGGGTATTCAAATGACTGAATGTAGGCTTTTAGAAGAAGGAGATAGGGCTCATTTTATGACGCGAAGATTTGATAGAACCGATACAAATGAAAAGCTTCATTCGCAGACATTCTGTGCTATGCAGCACTATGACAACAAGGAGTTATTAGCATATAGTTATGAGTCTTTATTTTCTACGATGCGCTTATTGCGTTTACCCCATGACCAGATTTCACAGATGTATAGGAGAATGATTTTTAATGTTCTCTCAAAAAATTGTGATGATCATACAAAGAATTTTTCTTTTTTAATGGATAAAACGGGTAAATGGAAAATATCACCGGCTTATGATATATGTTATTCATATAGTCCGGAAAGTTTGTGGGTTAGTCAGCATTGTTTATCTATAAATGGTAAAAGAAAAGATTTTAGCAGAGATGATTTTATAAAAATTGCAAAACAATTGGATATTAAAAATCCGGGGTTTATTATTGATGAGATAAGTAGTGTTGTTATGAATTGGGTTAAATACTCTGCTTTATGTAATGTTGATAAACCTATGTCAAATGCTATCACTAAGCAAATTGATGATGTTTTTAAACGTTAAAGTACTTAATTTTACTGCGCTTTCAGCTATATTTTCCGCTTATTAATTTTCAAAATAATTTTCATAAATAGTCAATAAGTTAAAACATTGTGCCATATATGAACCGTATTTTTTCAACAAAATGCTGCTTTTTTGTGTTATATAATAAAATGAGTTATTATGGGATACACTATAGAAATAGGCAGTAAGGCCGTAGATTTCAGTCTGCCAGCCACTACAGGGGAAACATATTCATTAAGCAGTTTTAATAGAAGTAAATATCTTGTTATTTTTTTTACCTGTAATCATTGTCCTTATGTTATAGGCTCCGATGAAGTAACCAAAGCTACAGCGCTTAAATATGTATCTAAAGGAGTTGAATTTGTTGCCATAAATTCAAATAGTGCCAATACTTATGCCGAAGATAGTTTTGAAAATATGGTTAAACGTATGTCTGAGTATAAATTTCCATGGACTTACCTATATGATAAAAATCAATTCATTGCTAAAGCATATGGAGCGCTAAAGACACCTCATTTTTATGTTTTTAATGAACAAAGAAATTTAGTTTATACAGGAAGAGGAGTTGATTCTCCGCGTGATACTTCAAAAATGAGCATCAATGATCTGGATAGAGTGTTGGATGAACTTACTCAAAACAAAGCTATTAGTGTTAATAAAACCAATCCAATTGGTTGCAATATTAAATGGGAAGGACAAGATAAGCACTGGATGCCAGCTGAAGCATGCGATTTAGTATAATACAAATCAAAATATCAAAAAAACGCCCCTTCTATAAGAAGGGGCATAATCATTAACCTAAACTAACCTAACCTAACCTAACCTAAAAAATTAAACCTAAACCTAATCTAAATATTAATCTTTAACCTAAACTATTTAGTAATTTTAACGGTAAAAACAAATTAAGGTTGCATTTTTTTAATATTTTTGTTGTCTAAAAAGACATTTTGAAAAAATTATTAACAATTATCATATTCGCAATATCAGTTTCTGTAATAGGTCAAGATATTGCGCAATACTATAGCTTTCAACACTTTTCATTTGAAAATGGCTTGTTTCATAATAACATTTATGATATCAACCAGGATAAAAAAGGCTTTTTGTGGGTCAGCACTGCCGATGGAGTTTATCGCTTTGATGGTCAAAATTTTGAAAGAATCAGCAATGATACTACCTCTCGTTATGCATTAACTGACTATAATGTAAAAAGAATTCTAACACTAAAAGACGGGAAATTGCTTTTTGCCAGCACCCACATCAGTATTTATGATCCAAATGATGATACCTTCAGGAATTTCCCCAAATTATATCCAGAAGATATTACAGGCATAGATGTTGATAAATCGGGAGCAATTATAACCTATTCGAATCGTGGAGGCAAATTCGCTAAAATCAATCCTGATAATTTTAAAACTGAATTTATAGAAATTGATTCTTGTAATTATTTTTTCATTGATCCTAATGATACCATTTGGGTGGCAATTATCGGAAAAGGATTTCTGAAATTTCATACCCAAGATTTCTCCAAATCAAATAAAAAATTCATGCCATCTCCAATTTGGATGACTTGCCATGTAATACTAAATGAAAACATATATATAGGAACTACAAATGTAGGCATATTAGTTTACAATCTTAAAAACAACAAAATAGCCCCCTTTATTAAAAAAAGCATTTTGCCCAATCCACCCAATTCGCTTTTATTTGAAAATCCACAACAATTATGGATAACCACAAATGAAGGGTTATATAAATACAATTTACTCAATAAACAACTGTTACAATTCAAGTACAGTCCGAACAGCAATAAATCCCTATCTGCGAATCAGCTAAGCAGAATGAAATTAGATATTTTTGGTAATTTATGGATAGCAAGCATCAATGGTTTGAATAAATTATACCTTAAGCAGAATTATATAATTCATTATTGCGATGAACCTAAATGTCAATTGCAGTTACCTGCTAGTCAAATTTCGTCTATTTATATTGACAAACAAAGCAGAATATTTATAGGAACATCAAAAGGTTTGGTAATACAACAGGGAAACAGTAGAAAATTAATAAATCAAAATCCAACTTCTCCTCATATCCATTTTAATAATATAAATACAACAACTGATTTGGGTGAAGGAAAATACCTATTTGGCGGGATTGGTCTGTATTTATGGGATGAAAAAAACAATTCAGCAGCCTACTCTCACCCTGAAAAAAATAATCCTGAAAGTCTTCCATCCTGGGTTATATGGAAAGTTCATAAAGGAGAAAAAAGTAAGATTATTTGGATAGCTACCATCGATGGATTAAGCGCAATTTACCCAGATATC
>JAIFLP010000012.1 GCA_020049015.1 Bacteroidota bacterium
ATCAGAAGGCTGGAGGCCTTCCATAATTACAAAACAATTAATAGCAATAATTCTAATCCATTTCTTAATATCCCAATAGTAACGATTCCATAACAATTCACCCCGCTACTGCCATATCCTCATTAGCTCCTCCTGGCTAAGTCCCGCCCCTACAGGGCGGTTTGGGGTTTGTGTCTTCCAATTTTTACCGATGTATAGCCCTTAACAGGGCTTTTTAGCTTAATAATAAAGGGTTGCTAGCTTGCTAAGAATCTCGATTTACATAGGAACATAGCAACTTAGCAACGAATTAACTTTTCATTAATTATTTTGCCGGATAATATTGTATTTGTAAATACTATCGACTATATTGCGTATATTATCGCAACGAGAATTGTCGCAACTAAAATTGGCTATATATGAACACTTTAAGCAAAATCAAATCAAATCCGTTTCGCTTTGGAACAGTAGTTGAGGGAACATTTTTCACCAATCGTGAAAATGAGCTTCAAATGGTTATTGATATTATTTCAGGTGAAAATCATTTGGTGCTTATTAGCCCACGCAGATTTGGGAAAACTAGCTTAGTAAACAAAGCCATACAACAGACAAAACGACCCTACATAGCAATTGATCTTCAATCTATTACAAGTGTTTTAGATTTTTCGATACAACTACTTAGAAAGGTTCTCAAGCAATATCCTTATGAGAGAATAAAACATTTCATTAAACGATTTAAAATTATCCCTACTCTTTCTCTCAATCCTCAGACGAATAGTATTGATATATCTTTTCAGTCTGGAACAGAATCGCTCGATGCATTAAGCGATGTATTTCAGCTTATTGAGAATATAGGCGAAAAAGGAATAAAACCCATTGTGTTTTTCGATGAGTTTCAAGAAATAGTAAATATTGATAAAAATTTAGATAAGCAACTTCGATCCATCATTCAATATCATAAATCGGTAAATTATATTTTTATAGGGAGTTACGAAGGTATGATGCGGGATATATTTGAGAAGAAAAAATCTCCTTTTTATCACTTTGGTCATTTGCTTACGTTGAAAAAAATCTCCTACAATGATTTCTATACATTTCTTAATGATAGATTTAAAGGATTTCATAAAGAGTCTGAATTAATAGCTAAGCAAATTTTAAGTTTTTCGCATTGTCATCCATATTATACACAGCAGCTTGCATGGCAAGTTTGGAATATTATTGAACATGGTTCCGATGCAGAAATTCAAAAAGCCGTTAAAAATTTGATTGAAATGCATGACAATGATTATGAGCGGATTTGGAATTCTTTTGGTCAAACAGATAGAAAGATACTTATAGGATTAACGCGAAAAAATATTTCTGTTTTGGATAAAAGCACGTTGGAACTTTTTGGTTTGTCTGCAACAAGTACTGCATTTAGTAGTTTGAAGCGTTTATTGCGGCAAGGATATATTATAAGGGAAAAAGGTTATGAATTTGATGATCCTTTTTTTCGCGAGTGGATTATTAGCATGAGAGAATTATGTTAGGCTTTTGTAATAAAAATGTTTTTAACAAACAACTTGTGTAAATTTGCAATTGCATTTAAAATTTGCACACAACTTCTGAAATAAAAATTATTCATTACTCCAATTTTTAAAGAGGCATTGAATTCTCCACACTAAAACACTTATTTTCTAATCTATTTATTAATTCTCAAAATACACCGACATCCGTGCCTGAATACCTTCAAAATTTTTAATATTTTGATAAATTGGTAATAATTCCAAATAACTATTGATGTCTTTGCCATGCCACCAAACTTGTGCTTGCTCTGCCAAACTATTGATAAATACTTCCCAGGGTTCTTTTAATTTGGGATACTCTACTACACGATACTCCGTTAATCCAGCCAATGTAGCCGTTTCAGCTAAGGCATCTTCCAAGCCTCCAATCTGATCTATCAATTTTATATCCAATGCATTTTTCCCTGCCCATACACGTCCTTGAGCTATACTATTCACAAAACCTTCCTCTAAACCCCTGCCTTCGGCAACTCGCTGTACAAAGGATTCATATATCCGGTCAACTTCCATCTGAATTACTTCTCTTTCTTTTATTTCTAAGGGTCTCGAAAAAGAGCCCAAATCTGAGTAAGGATGCGTATTTACAGCTTCTGTAGTAATGCCTAATTTTTTATTCAAAAATTCTTTGCCATTAAATAAAACTCCAAAAACACCTATGGATCCAGTGAGAGTTGCTTCCGATGCCATTATTTTATGTGCAGGACAGGCTATATAATATCCTCCCGAGGCAGCCACATTGCCCATAGAAACAATTAATTTTTTATCCTTCGCAATTAGTTTTAATTCCCTCCAAATAATCTCCGATGCCAAAGCACTGCCACCGCCCGAGTTAATCCTGAATAATACCGCTTTTACAGTACTGTCATTTCTTATTTCCCTTAATGTTTCTGCATATTTATCCGCTCCTATATTCTCGTCATCACCTCTGCCAGTAACTATATCCCCTTCGGCATATACCAACGCCAACACATTCTTCGATGTTCCAGATGAAGGTGCAGAAACAACATACTTTTTCAAACTGATCTGATCAACAGGTACTCCCCCTGACAAGCTATCCAATTCTTGAATTACCTCATCTTTGTATTTCAAAGCATCTACCAATTTCAGATCAACTGCCTTAGTTGGACTCGAGACTTTCAATCCAGATATCCACTCATTTATTTCCTCAACTTGAATACCCCGCGATACTGCAATATCTGCAGCCATTTTCGACCATAAAGATCCAATATAAGTGCTTACTTGCTCCTTATTTTCTTCACTCATCTTTTCGTTAATTAACATTTCTCCTGCACTCTTATATTTCCCATGACGGATCAACTGAGGCTCAATTCCCAACTTTTCAAAGGTTCCTTTAAAAAACATAGCTTGGTAACTAATTCCGGTTAATAACAAGTTTCCTTCTGGATTCATGTAAATTTTATCGGCTACACTAGCTAAATAATAGGCCTTTTGGGAATAGTAAGATGCGTATGCCATTACAAATTTACCCTTCAACTTAAATTTTTCCAAAGCCTGCCTTACTTCACCCAAACTGGCAGTTCCGGCTTGTACGGTAGATAATTCCATATATATTCCCTTAATATTAGGGTCATCGCCTGCACGCGCTATACTCGTCAAAACATCATTCAATCCTATGACTCTCATATTTTCCAATGAGCTCATTCCTGTAAAGTCCCAAGGTGAATTCCTTGTACGGTCAATCAAAGGAGTTTCAAAAGTTAACTTCAACACACTATTTACCGAAACGGGTTTGGGATCTTGAGGGGTTGAAACAACGCTAATAAAAGCAATGAGAATAAAAAACATCAGGAGGAAAAAAACGACCAATCCTACTAACGTTCCTAATAAAGAAGCGAAGAAATTTTTCATGACAATGTTTTTAAATTCTACTTGATCTACAAATATATGAAAAAAACAAATCCTCATCTTAAATCTACCTAAAAAGCGAATTTGCTTTTACATATCCAAATAATTGATCATGTCGCATTCCAAACCCACGATAATACAGAAATACCAAATAATCATTCTCTGTTTCAAAATGATTTCCTTCTAAAAAAGCCGCATCAGTTTTTCCCGTTTTTCTATCGCGCACCACCAATAAATAATTATAATAGCCTTGCTTAAGCAAGTATACCAATTCATAGGAACGGCTCTCCAAGCGATAACTAAGAGTAACTTCTTTGGTAAAATTCCAGTCGTTAAAGGCCCCTAATACATACACATCTCTATTAGGAAGAGGGGCATCGTAAGGCAAAACAAAACGAACCTTAATATAATCGGCATCAATAGACTTATCATGTGATAAATAATCATTCTTAATAAAGAACCATCCATTCAAATCCTGCTCGGTAAAATATTTCTTGTTATATCGGTTTTCTAATGGCTTTAACACCGCTTCGTAACCCGTAGCTCGAAATACAAAACTTTCCCACTCAACTGGTTGATAGCGGGTACTCTTCAAATCAAAAGAACGAAATTCATTTCCACCCGGTATGCAAATACCATCGGCCTTTTGATAAACCAATTCATTATTACGAATAACTTCAGGACCGTCAATTCTAATTAACTGATCTTTTCTCCCATTCTGTGAAACATATACAAATAATTCACCGGCAGGATCAAATAAATTCTGAATATCATGCTGAATGGTCACCTGAAGTTGTTGCATTTCATCCATATTCATGGCGTTTACAGGTCGTTGCACCTTACAATTGATTAAGGCCTTGCTTTCCAGCACATAAAAACGCTTTGCCAACACTACATTTTCCATTTTTCCTTTTTCATACACCCACAAAATATAGTTACCCGACCATAATGGTCGCATTGACTGCCAATCCAACAATGCCCTAAAATGAATATAAGGATAATGAGTATTTTTCGAGTACGAATAATCGTCAATCGAAACCTCTTCAAGGCCTTCGACGTATAAGCGAAACTCCTCATCAGTCAAATTCCAATCTTTATCACAATGTCTTATCGTGTAAGCATAGCTTTTAACCTCGGGCGAAAAATCGTCAAATGACAGAACCAACGTATCAGAAGCTCCGAGATTTACTAGAGGCAATGACATCTCCCATCCCCATCGGTACAATTGTGGTGTATGTATCTCCTTCAAAAAAACAGCGTCATTCTGAAATTCTGAACTCGGGAAAACAAGCTGAAAAAAAGAAATTTGAAAAAAAATAATCAGTAAGAAGCCATTTTTTTTAACCATTTTTATTTTTTTTTGTTATTGTGTTCACAATCAATAAAACGTAACATTACGAATTATATTTTTTTACTCTTATTATTATATGCTTTAAAAACATATTAAATATTAGCAAAGCTAATAAGAAATGATTTAAATTTGCGTTTCGTTATTCGATTAACAGTTCATATATTAAAATATTTTAATAAAATGGCCAGGATAAACATCAGGAAAGGCTTTGACATCAGACTAAAAGGAAAGGCCGAGAAAATACTCTTAAAACTAGATCCATCGGCAGAATATGCCCTCAAACCTTCTGATTTTCACGGAATAACACCCAAATTGATGGTTAAAGAAGGGGATAAAGTGAAAGCAGGTACTTGCTTATTTTCCGATAAAAACCAAACGGATATTGCGTTTACATCGCCTGTAAGCGGAACGGTTGAACAAATCAAACGTGGTGATAAGCGATTGATTGAATCAATCGTTATCAAAGCCGATGCAACTCAAACATATGAAAGCTTTGGCACCGAAGATGCTCAAAAACTAAGCCGTGAAGATATCATAAAAAAACTGATGGTTTCTGGTTGCTGGCCCTACATCAAACAACGTCCCTTCGATATTATTGCCAATCCCGCAGCTAAACCTAAAGCCATCTTCATTTCAGCTTTCGATACCGCTCCCTTAGCTCCGGATATTGATTTTATCGTAAATGGAATGGAACTGGAATTCCAAACGGGTATCAATGTTCTCGCTAAACTTACAGAAGGCTCTGTTCATTTAAATGTAAATATTAATTATCCTACATCACATATTTTTGCCAAAGCCAAAGGAGTTGAACTAAGTGAATTTTCTGGCCCTCACCCCGCTGGTAACGTTGGAGTTCATATCCACCACTTAATGCCCATTAATAAAGGCGAAGAAATATGGACAGTTGGACCGCAAGACGTGATTATAATAGGCAAGCTATTCCTCAAAGGAATATACGATTCTACCCGTGTAATTGCCCTTACAGGTAGTGAAGTGAATAAACCCCGCTATTTCAAACTTATTAGTGGCGCTAACCTCAGCAAACTTATAGAAGCCAATATTACCTCTAAAAATGCCCGCATTATCAGTGGAAACGTGCTTACTGGCTCAAAAATTGACAGAAATGGTTTTCTAGGTTTCTACGATTCTCAAGTAACCGCAATTCCCGAAGGTAAACATTTTGAATTTTTAGGCTGGGCCGATCTGGGTTTCAATAAATTTAGTTTTACCAGATCTTTTTTCTCATCGCTGATCCCCGGTCGCGAATTTACTCTGGATACCAATTTAAATGGTGGAAACAGGGCCTATGTAATGACGGGTCAATTCGAAAAAGTACTCCCCATGGATATCTATCCTTTGCAATTGATCAAATCTATCCTCGCTCAAGATATAGAACAAATGGAAAAACTTGGCATCTATGAAGTGGCTCCCGAAGATTTTGCCTTGTGTGAATATATTGATACTTCCAAAACTGAAATTCAGGCCATCATTCGTGAAGGTCTCGACCTGGTGAAAAAAGAAATGTGTTAATGCGGTTGTTGTAAATAAGTAAAATATGAAATCTTTAAGAAATTACATCGATAAAATAAAACCTCAATTCAAAAAAGGTGGCAAATTCGAGAAACTACACTCTACTTTCGATGCCTTCGAAACCTTTTTGTTTGTGCCCGACAAAGTAACTTATAAGGGAGCGCACATTCGCGATGCCATAGATATGAAACGTACCATGTCGGTGGTTGTTTTTGCATTACTCCCTGCCTTGCTTTTTGGTATGTTCAATGCCGGGTATCTATACCATTTATCTATAGGCGAAACAGCTTCGTTATGGAAAAATTTATTATACGGCGCTACTGAAATCATGCCCATTGTTGCCGTTTCGTATATTACCGGTTTAGCAATTGAATTTATATTTGCTCAATATAGAGGTCACGAAGTAAATGAAGGCTTTTTAGTTTCAGGTATGCTTATACCTCTCATCTTACCTGTTAGCATCCCTCTGTGGATGGTTGCTGTTTCAACAGCATTTGCCGTTGTATTAGGTAAAGAAGCTTTTGGTGGTACCGGAATGAACATATTTAATCCCGCATTACTAGCTCGCGCTTTTGTGTTTTTCGCTTATCCGGCCAGTATGTCGGGCGATAAAGTTTGGGTAAACGGTTTGCTCGAAAAAGCTCCCATTGATGGTTTTTCTGGTGCTACTCCTCTGGGTTTGGCTATGACGGGACAAATAAATAATATCCCCGATATGCATACCCTCTTTTTCGGATTCTTCCCAGGTTCAATTGGCGAAACCTCAAAATTGGCTATCCTCATTGGTGCGGTTATACTCATTATCACAGGGATAGGCTCTCTCAGAATTATGCTCTCGGCTCTGGCAGGTGGATTAGCAATGGGCTTCATTTTCAATTTACTTGCCCCCGCTTTCGCTCCCATTCCAGAAAATCAAATTCTCATCAATTACTTCTCTATTTCTCCCATCATGCACCTACTTATGGGCGGTTTCTTATTCGGTATTGTTTTTATGGCTACCGATCCTGTTTCGGCTTCGCAAACCAATACGGGCAAAATAATTTATGGTTTCCTAGTGGGTATTTTTTCTGTAATGATAAGAGTATTTAATCCCGCATACCCCGAAGGAGTAATGCTTGCTATTTTATTGATGAATACCTTTGCACCCCTCATTGATCATTATGTGGTGCAGGCAAATATCAGCAAAAGATTAAAAAGAATTAATATAACGAAATAAACTAAGGTATATGTTCAGTAATAAATATATCATTATTTACTCCTCTTTATTGGTAGTAATTGTGGCTATTGCACTCACCGTTGTTGCAGTGCAGTTAAAACCTATTCAGGAAGAAAATATCCGCATCGAAAAAATGCGTAATATTTTAGGTGCCGTTAATATTGAAACAACAGTGAAAGATGCTGCTGTACTTTACAAAAAATATATCACAGAAACACGAGTAGTAAATAACAAAGGCCAAATAGTTGAAAATGTTGAGGCCTTTACTACCAATCTTGCCGTAGAACTCAAAAAGGCTGCCCACCTCAGAAATCTGCCAGTTTATGTTTTTTCTTCCGATAAAGGTGAAAAGCTTTATATTGTTCCGGTGCGGGGAAAAGGACTTTGGGGACCTGTTTGGGGTTATATCTCATTTAAATCCGATTTCAATACTATTGCAGGTGCCATCTTCGACCATAAAGGCGAAACCCCTGGTCTGGGTGCTGAAATAGACACAAAACCTTTTCAAAAGCAATTTTTTGGAAAAAAAATTATCGATAACAATAGTACCTTTATTTCTGTAAAAGTGGTGAAAGGCAATACCGACCGCAGCAATGAACATCTAGTAGACGCTATCTCTGGTGGTACCATTACCAGCGATGGGGTATCAAAAATGCTATTCGATTGCCTAAAAGAATATCAAATGTATTTCAATAAAATAAAATCTGAAACACTTAGTGTAGTAACAGAATAACGCGATTAGGATATGGAAAAAAATAAAGAAATAAAAGAAAAAGAACCCATTTTCAGCAAACAAAATGTGGACATCATAAAAAAAGCACTGAGCAGAAATAATCCTGTAACCGTTCAGGTACTCGGTATTTGCTCTTCACTAGCAGTTACAGTGCAAATGAAACCGGCGCTTGTTATGGCATTATCTGTTATGATTGTTACCGGTTTTTCAAATCTCATCATCTCGCTGATGCGAAATACCATTCCTCAGGTAATCCGAATTATTGTTCAGTTAGTAGTTATTGCTGCACTTGTTATTATCGTTGATCAATTACTAAAAGCTTACGTTTACGATGTAAGTAAAAAATTATCCGTATTCGTTGGTCTCATTATCACCAATTGTATCTTGATGGGCCGCTTGGAAGCTTTTGCAATGGCGAATAAACCATTGCCTTCTTTCATAGATGGTTTGAGTAACGGTATGGGATATGGTATCTTATTACTAATCGTAGCATTTTTCAGAGAATTATTAGGGTCGGGTAAACTTTTTGGTGCTCAAGTTATTCCCCAGTCTTTTTACGATGCGGGATATGCTAACAATGGGATGATGATTTTGCCTCCTATGGCGCTTATTACCATTGGTATCATAATTTGGATTCAAAGAAGCAAAAACAGGGAATTAATAGAAAAATAAAAATATACAGATATGGAATTATTCAGTCTTTTTATACGTTCAATCTTTATTGATAATATGATATTCGCATACTTTTTAGGTATGTGTTCCTATTTGGCGGTCTCGAAAACGGTAAAAACATCAATGGGATTAGGACTTGCAGTTACATTTGTTTTAATTATTACAGCTCCTATCAACTGGCTAATAGATAACTATTTATTAAAGGAAGGATCATTAATTTGGTTGTCTCCCTCTTTAGCAGATGTTGATTTGAGTTACCTCAGTTTCATCATATTTATTGCTGTAATTGCAGCAATTACACAATTGGTGGAAATGACTGTAGAAAAATTCAGCCCTTCACTGTACAATGCTTTGGGAATCTTTCTTCCTCTTATTGCCGTTAATTGCGCCATATTAGGTGTCGGACTTTTTGTTCAAGAGAGAGAATATACTAGTATTTCTGAAACAACAGTTTATGCCTTAGGTTCCGGAATAGGATGGTGGCTGGCTATCATCTCTCTTGCTGCCACAAGGGAAAAATTAAAATATTCAAATATTCCCGCACCTCTAAGAGGACTAGGAATTACATTTATTCTTACAGGTTTGATGGCTATTGCGTTCATGAGTTTTATGGGTATTAAGATTTAATTTAATAATATATGGTTACTTTAGTTGCAGGTTTAGGAAGTGTGTTACTGTTCGGATTGATCATCTTTCTCCTAGTGATCATTCTACTGGTTGTTATGTTACTGTTTGCCCGTAAAAAACTTACTCAAACAGGTCCTGTAAAAATCAATATTAATAGTGGGGAAAAAGAATTGGAGGTCAGTGCTGGTTCAACTTTGTTGTCTACGCTTTCCAATGCCAAATTATACCTCCCTTCAGCTTGCGGCGGTGGCGGCACTTGCGGGATGTGTAAATGTCAGGTTAATGAAGGCGGTGGCGAAATTCTTCCTACCGAAGTGGGCTTCTTTACCCGCAAACAAATAAAGGATAACTGGCGCTTAGGCTGTCAGGTTAAGGTTCGTCAAGATATGAGCATCCATGTTCCCGAAGAAGTAATGGGGATAAAAAAATGGGAATGCGAAGTGGTATCAAACAGAAACGTGGCTACCTTTATCAAAGAATTTGTGGTTAAACTTCCTCCCGGTGAATCGTTGCATTTTAAATCAGGTGGTTACATACAAATCGATGTGCCAAAATATGAATGCGACTTCGCAAAAGACATAGCCGTTGAAGATCGATTCAAAGCCGAATGGGATAAATTTAACCTCTGGAGCCTCAAGATCAATAATACCGAAGAAACATACCGCGCCTATTCCATGGCCAATCACCCAGCAGAAGGTAATATTATTATGTTGAATATCCGTATTGCTACACCCCCTTGGGATAAAGCAAAAAATGGATGGATGAATGTAAATCCCGGTGTTTGCTCTTCCTTCATATTCTCCCGCAAACCTGGCGATAAAGTAACTATTTCCGGTCCTTATGGTGAATTCTTTATTAAAGAAACCGAAAATGAAATGATTTATATTGGTGGTGGCGCTGGAATGGCTCCATTGCGTTCGCATATTTTTCACCTATTCCAAACTCTTAAATCAAAAAGAAAAGTTTCGTATTGGTATGGTGCGCGCTCTAAAAATGAGGTTTTCTACGAAGATGAATTCAGAAAAATTGAAAAAGAATTTCCCAATTTTAAATTCAATCTGGCTTTATCAGAACCCAAACCCGAAGACAAATGGACAGGTTATGTTGGCTTCATTCATAAAATTGTACACGATGAATATTTATTGAAACACGATGCCCCTGAAGATATTGAATATTATCTTTGCGGTCCTCCTCAAATGAACAGTGCGGTGCAAAATATGCTCGACTGTCTCGGAGTTTCTAATGACAATATAGCCTTCGATGATTTCGGTGGATAAAAATAACGGTCACTGAGCGTAGCCGAAGTGACCGTTTTCTCAAAAATTCAATACCATGAAATATCTATACATCATAAGCCTTTTAGTTTTTGTTTCATGCAAAAACTATGAATACCAAAAATATCAAGGCTTTGCGCAAGGAACTTCTTACAATATAACC
>JAIFLP010000056.1 GCA_020049015.1 Bacteroidota bacterium
TTCGTGCTAACGTTTTTTTCGATCTGATTATTGCAATTTCCGTTCATTCATTTTTATCTTTCTGGCACAAATGTAGTATTTCTTTTTTAATAATTTAATGTCAAGGGTTTAGAAATAATTTGCTCAATTGTTGATAAGTTCATTGATACTTTTGCATTTGCTTTAAGTAAGCATGCTATTTTTGCTAAAAACATTCTTAGTGGCAGCTTTTTTAAACGATTTAAATGAAATTCAACGCCAGGCCGTTGAAGCTTATAAGGGGCCTTCTCTGATAATTGCAGGTGCTGGTTCTGGAAAAACAAGGGTACTTACTTATCGAATAGCATTTCTCTTAAGTAACGGAATACCTGCACATTCCATTTTGGCACTTACTTTTACCAATAAGGCCGCAAAAGAAATGAAGGAACGAATTGCCCATTTAGTGGGTAGCGATTTGGCGCGTCAGCTTTGGATGGGTACTTTTCACTCTATTTTTAGTCGCATTCTTAGATCCGAAGCTGAAAAAATCAACTTCAATAATAAATTTACTATTTACGATTCATCTGATTCTAAAAGTCTTATAGGCACTATCATTAAAGAACGAAAACTTGATGTAACAGTTTATAAGCCTTCTGATGTAGCTTCTCGTATATCCTGGGCAAAGAATAATCTGATTACACCAAATGCTTATCAGTCTAATTCTCAGTTGATAACTATTGATAGAACAGCCCGAAAAGCTGAAATTGTGAATGTTTATACTGATTATATGGCTCGTTGCAAAAGAGCCAATGCGCTTGATTTTGACGATCTATTGCTCTATACAAATATACTTTTCAGAGATGCACCAGATACCCTAGCCAAATATCAAAATGGGTTTAAATATATTCTTGTTGATGAGTATCAAGATACAAATTACGCACAGTATTTGATTATTAAAAAATTGTCTGGAATCCATAAAAATATTTCAGTTGTGGGCGATGATGCACAAAGTATCTATTCTTTTAGAGGTGCCAAAATTGAAAATATTCTGAATTTTAGAAATGATTATCCCGATTTTCAATTGTTTAAACTCGAGCAGAATTATCGTTCTACCCAGAGTATTGTTAAAGCAGCTAATAGCATCATTCAAAAGAATAAAGGCCAAATACAAAAAAATGTATGGTCTTCTAATGAAATGGGTAATAAGATTAAAGTTGTTGAGGCTGCTACAGATAAAGAAGAGGCTTATATTGTTGCAAACGAAATAGCGGAAACTCAAATTGCAGATAAAGCGCTTTATTCCGATTTTGCTATTTTATATCGTACCAATGCTCAATCTCGAAATTTTGAGGAATCTCTCAGAAAAAGATCCATCCCTTATAAAATCTATGGAGGTTTGTCTTTCTTTAATCGAAAAGAGATAAAAGACCTTATCGCTTATTTTCGATTGTCTGTGAATCCCGATGATGACGAAGCTTTTAAACGAATTATCAATTATCCTGCAAGAGGAATTGGAGATACTACACTCGATCGGATATCTACATATGCCTATGCAAATTCACTCTCTCTTTGGAAAACCATTTCTATGATTCAGACCATTGACGTGGGTTTGCAAAAAGCGGGAGTTGCCAAAATAATGACATTTGCTAATCTCATTAAAGTATTTCAAGATGCGGCTATTATGAGCGATGCTTATGAATATGCCATGCAGGTGTTCAATCAAAGTGGTATTTTACAGGATTTACAAGTAGATAAAACTTATGAAAATATAAGCAGGATTGAAAATATTGAAGCCTTAATGAACAGTATCAAAGAGTTTATTGACCAAAATAAACAAGGCGATGAAATTATTACAATCGATAATTTCCTTGAAACAGTCTCCCTGCTCACTGATGCTGACAGTGAAAAGGATGAAGATAAAAATAAAGTAAGTTTAATGACCATTCACGCGTCAAAAGGTTTGGAGTATAATTATGTCTATATTGTTGGCCTTGAAGAAGAACTTTTTCCTTCGGCCATGTCGCTTAGTACTGTTCAAGATATAGAGGAAGAAAGACGACTTTTTTATGTTGCTCTTACCAGAGCCCGCAAACAGGCAATGTTTTCCTATGCCAATTTCAGATATAAATGGGGACAGCCAACTTTTTGTCACCCTAGTAGATTTATTGATGAGGTAGACAAAGATTTTCTTATTTTACCAGAACGTGCTCAGATTGAAAGTAATGCACCCTTTGAATTTAGTGATAATAATACGATACCAAAAACAAAGACATCGCATGCTTCGTCTAAAATCCCTCTTGTACCAGCGCCAACTGTAAAAAAAACTTATGTAGATGCTAATTTTGTTCCCGATGCCCCTGAAACAATTAAAATAGGAATGACGGTTTTACATCCCAACTTTGGAAGTGGCACCGTAGTGGAAATTCAAGGAGATATGCCCAACGCTAAAGCAACCGTTGAATTTATTGATGCCGGTAGCAAAACTCTTTTACTAAAATTTGCCAAACTAAAAATATTAAATAATTGATACTGTTTTGTTTTTTAGTCTTTTTAAACTAATTTTGTCCAATATTTTTTAATATTTATGACAGATTTTGATTACAATACCAGCCGCGAAAAGCTAATCCTTCCTGAATACGGCCGAAACATCCAAAAAATGGTTAATTACGCCACCAACATCAATGAAAGCGAACTACGAAATAGTGCAGCTAAATCGCTTATTGCAGTGATGGGTAATTTAAATCCTCATTTGCGCGATGTAAACGATTTTAAACATAAATTATGGGATCATCTTCAAATCATCTCTAATTTCAGTATCGATATTGATTCACCATATCCCGTACTTAAAAAAGAAGTTATACTTGAAAAACCACGTCGTGTTCCTTATTCGCTAAGTAATTTGAGGTATAAACATTATGGAAAAAATGTAGAATATCTTATTGACGAAGCTCTTAAAATGGAAGATATGGAGCAAAGGCTGGCATTCTGTATCATGATTGCCAATATGATGAAGAAGTTTTACCTTACATGGAACAAAGAAGCTGTAAGCGATTTACAAATTTTTAGGGATCTTAATGAATTGTCTCGTGGTAAAATTGTTATCCCTTCAGAAATAAAGCTTAGCGAAACACGCGATTTACTTGCTGAAATTCGTAAAGCACCAGCAGCAGAAGCCCCCCTTAACAATAAGCAGAATCAAAATAAACAAAATCAAGGTAGGCAAAATTCTAATGCCTCAAAAAATGGTCAAAAAAGTTTTTCTTCCCAAAACAATAGAGGTAAGTCTCCTGGCTTTTATAGCAATGGAAATAAAAGCAATAATGGCAATACTGGCAATACTGGAAATACTGGTGGAGGATACGCCAATAAGTTAAAAGTAGTGAAAAAGAAATTCTAATTCCAAATGGCTTTTTTTGAAGTACATGGTGGTGCCCGTTTAAAGGGGGATATTTTCCCGCAAGGTGCGAAAAATGAGGCATTACAGGTTATCTGCGCTTGTCTTCTTACCCCACAAAAAGTTACTATTTATAACGTCCCAGAAATAATTGATGTCTTAAATCTTATAGAAATACTTAAGCTCCTAGGTGTTGAAGTGGATAAGATCAAAGAGGGTGTTTATAGTTTTACAGCTAAAAATATTGACTTGGACATGCTCCTTTCTGATATCTATAAAAAGAAAGCAGCTAGACTCCGAGGATCTATTATGGTGATTGGCCCTCTTTTGGCTCGCTTTGGTAAAGGCTTTGTGCCACGACCCGGTGGTGACATGATTGGCCGCAGACGACTTGATACCCATTTTCAAGGCTTTATTAATCTGGGAGCCAAATTCCATTTCGATCCCAATGATAATTTTTTTAGTATTGAGGCCGATAAACTAACAGGTACCAATATGCTTCTCGATGAAGCTTCTGTTACCGGTACTGCTAATATAGTAATGGCTGCCGTAATGGCTAAGGGTATTACAACAATCTATAATGCAGCCTGCGAGCCCTATATTCAGCAACTCTGCAAAATGCTTAATTCAATGGGGGCTCAGATTTCTGGACTAGCTTCAAATCTTCTTACTATTAGTGGCGTCGATCAATTAAATGGATGTGCGCATTACATTCTGCCCGACATGATCGAGGTAGGTAGCTTCATAGGTTTGGCTGCTATGACTCAGTCTTCTATACGCATCAAAGATGTATCAGTTGAAAACCTAGGAATCATTCCTTCTGCCTTTAGAAGGTTGGGTATACAACTCGAAATTCAAGGTGACGATATTTTTATTCCTGAACAGGAAGAGTATGAAATAGATACTTTTATTGATGGCTCTATTATGACCATTGCAGATGCTCCTTGGCCTGGTTTAACTCCCGATTTGCTTAGCGTTTTTCTTGTAATTGCTACTCAGGCAAAGGGAAGTGTTTTGATACATCAAAAAATGTTTGAAAGCCGACTCTTTTTCGTTGATAAACTTATAGATATGGGTGCTCAAATTATACTTTGTGATCCTCATAGAGCTACTGTAATTGGACTTAATAATCGATTCCGATTGCGCCCAACCAATATGTCTTCTCCAGATATCCGCGCTGGTGTTGCCCTTCTAATAGCTGCCTTATCCGCTCAGGGAAAAAGCATCATTCATAATATTGAACAAATTGATCGCGGTTATGCTAATATTGATGCCCGACTTAATCTTTTGGGAGCCAATATTAAAAGGTTTGATTAATTCTAAAACATTACTGTGCCTGTCAAAAAAAATCTTAGGGGGTCAAAATATAATGCCGATCCAAAATTGTTGTTATTTTTTAACATGTGTTCATAATAAAGATTGTTCATAATACTTAATGACACTCCAAAACGATCATTAATACTATGACGAAAACCTGCTGTTATATTACCCCCGTAGCGCATAAACGATGCATCTGACGATGTAGAAACTTCAGTTTTAATGGCATTGAATTGTAATATATTTAATGAGTCAGGCGCATACGAGCTTTGGTATTCATTTTTTACTTTTTTACCATACCCCCCTAATATGTCAAGTCCAAAAAACATCAACCAGTCTTGACCTATGTTTTCATGCCATTCATAACCCAAATTTATAATGCCGGCTGAAGACACAAACTGATACCTGCTGCTAATTATCATGGTATCAATGCCACTTTCCTGATATTTAATCAAGTGATGATCATAACCATTTAAATACTCTTCATCTTTTTCTGTCAAGTATAAACTTATCCTATATGCGCCGTTTCGCTTGTGGTATTTGTATTGAACCATGGCCGAACTTTTGTTAAGGTCAAATCCTGTTATAAATGGAATTAAATTTACATTTATTTCATGTTTGGAGTAAATACTGTCTCTATCTATAATAGTGCTGTCTAAAATTTCCTGTGAATAAATATTTAAGGAAGTAAGGCAAATAGCAAAAAGTAGGATTTGAATCTGTTTCATGTTTGTCTTATTATTTTTACTTCTACAATTTATACTTCGAATACCCACCCCAAATTTATAAAAATATTTCAGATAATTATTAATGTCATTTTGTCGCTAACAATTGTTTGGCAGAAAAATTGTTTCTTTGCACTTTGCATAATGCTATCGGATTAGTTAAATCTTATTGTTCAATGAAGTTTTATAAAAGAAAGAATATGACAGAGGAAAAAACAAGTAATGTGAATGACAAAATTGCAGGTTCTGTTGATGAAAATGTTTTAGATACTGAAAATTCGTCAGGTAACTTGTCAGACGAATTAAATGAAATACTTATTGAAGATGAAAATACTCCTTCTGCAGATGAAACTATCTCTGAATTGGAGGCTAAAGTCAATGAATGGCAGGATAAATACATTAGAATAAGTGCTGAATTCGATAATTATAGAAAAAGAACATTAAAGGAGAAATCAGACTTGCTCAAATATGGAAGTGAGGATGCTTTAAAATCTTTAATTCCTGTTATTGACGATTTTGAAAGGGGACTGAAAAGTATTGATCAAGCGCAAGATATGAATTCAGTTAAGGAAGGAATGTTGCTTATCTATAATAAATTCAGGGAATATTTAAACCAACGAAGCATTAAAGAAATTGAAGCTTTGAACCTTGATTTTAACGTAGATGTTCATGAGGCAATTACCAAAATACCTGTTGAAGATAAATCATTGTCTGGCAAAATTGTTGATGTTGTTGAAAAGGGTTACTATCTTCATGATAAGGTGATTCGTTTTTCGAAAGTTGTTATTGCGGAATAAAAAAATTAAAATGAGTAAAAGAGACTATTACGAAGTTCTTGAAGTACAAAAAAATGCATCAGCTGATGATATAAAGAAGGCTTATCGAAAGCAAGCCATGAAATTTCATCCCGATAGGAATCCGGGTGATAAAGCAGCCGAAGAAAATTTTAAAGAAGCAGCTGAAGCATATGAGGTGCTTAGTGATAATCAAAAGCGTGCCCGTTACGATCAGTACGGCCATGCAGGTGTTGGCGGTGGTGGTTTTAGTGGTGGCGGTATGAATATGGAAGATATCTTCTCCCATTTTGGTGATGTATTTTCTGATATGGGCTTTGGTGGTTTTGGAGGCTTTGGTGGAGGACGCGGGAGCTCTCAAAGAGTAACCAAAGGTGCAAATCTTCGTGTAAAGGTGAAGCTAACTTTGGAAGAAATTAATAACGGCGTTGAAAAGAAAATTAAAGTAAATAAATATGTTTCCTGTAAGTCATGTTCCGGTTCTGGAGCTGAAGGAAATAGTGGACATGAAACTTGCCGGAATTGTAATGGATCAGGTATGGAAACCCGAATTACTAACACCATTCTTGGTCGTATGCAAACGTCTTCTCCTTGTTCTCATTGCGGTGGAACAGGAAAGATTATTACCCGCAAATGTACTACCTGCCATGGTGAAGGTATTGTTCAAGAAAGTGAAACCATTTCAATAAATATTCCTGCAGGGGTAGGAGAGGGAATGCAATTGTCCGTCTCTGGAAAAGGAAATGCTCCAAGGAGAGGTGGTGTAAATGGAGATTTACTCGTTCTTATTTCTGAAGAAAATCATCCCGAACTTATTAGGGATGGTACTGATTTATTCTATAATTTATTTCTTACTATTCCTGAAGCCATATTGGGTGGAAGCATTGAAGTGCCTTCTCTAGAAGGTAAACTAAAAATAAAAATTGATCCAGGAACTCAGCCAGGCAAAATATTCCGACTTAGAGGTAAAGGTCTTCCTGAAGTAAATAGTTATGGTAGAGGAGATTTACTCGTGAATATAAATGTTTGGATTCCTAAAAATCTGAATAAAGAGGATAAAAAACTTTTTGAAAAGTTTGTTGGAAACCCTGCTTTTACACCCAATCCCGATAATAGTGAAAAAACATTCTTTCAAAGAATGAGAGGCATATTTGAATAATGATTGTAATTTATGATTTTACAAACGCAATCTGTTACAAAGGTGTTTTCAGGAAAAACAGCTTTAGAGAATGTAAGCATTAGTGTCCCTAGAGGTTCTATATACGGATTATTAGGTCCGAATGGAGCTGGAAAAACCACTCTTATCCGGATGATAACTCAAATTACAGCACCCGATAACGGTTCTATCTACTTTGACGGAAGACTCATTCAAACCAACGATATTTTTTCTATGGGCTATTTGCCTGAAGAAAGAGGATTATACCGCAAAATGAAAGTTGGCGAATTAGCTCTTTATTTGGCACAATTGAAAGGCCTATCAAAGGAAATTGCATTGATACGATTGAAAAAATGGTTTCAACTTTTTGAAATTGAAGATTGGCGGAACAAAAAAATTGAAGTGCTATCTAAAGGGATGCAGCAAAAGTTACAATTTATAGTTACAGTTTTGCATGAGCCCAAACTCCTTATTTTTGATGAGCCTTTTAGCGGTTTTGATCCAATCAATGCCGAAAAAATAAAAAATGAAATTATTAAACTGAAAAATAATGGCGCTACCGTTATCTTTTCTACTCATAATATGGCCTCAGTTGAAGAACTATGCAGTCATCTAACTCTTATAAATAATGGCAAGGATATTCTTTCTGGTGAAGTAAATGCCATCAAAAAAGAATTTGCAGGTAACATGGCGAAAATTATTCTCGAAACGCCTTTAGATACTATTTCAGAAAAAATACCCCCTGCATTTTTGTTGTGCGAACAATCTCGAAAGGGCGATTTGATTGAGTTAATGGTGAAAATGCCTCAGAATGCATCAGCTTATGATCTACTTTCAAAACTAGAGGGGAATATTATTTCTTATCAATTGCAATTACCTTCAATGAATGATATCTTTATCACAGCCGTAAATTCTAATAATCAGCAATATGCTTCGCAAAATTAAATTGGTTTTTCTAAGAGAATACCTCTCTCGGGTTAAAAAGAAATCATTTATTGTAATGACTATTTTAGGACCACTTTTTTTTGCTGCATCTTTTATAACTCCCGCATTGCTTTCCAATGTAGAGGATAGTGAAGTTAGAAAAATTGCAGTTATTGATAGCTCTAAGCTGTTTCTAAATCTGATACCTAATACCAAACACTTAGAATTCGAAAATATTGAAGGTGTTTCTGTTTCAGAATTAAAGCAAAAATTTACATCTTTAGGTTATTATGCCATATTATATATACCGCACAGCGTGGTATTTTCATCCAATACCGTGCAATTTATTTCTTTTAATGAGCCTAGTATCCTTACCACTACGCATATTAAAACTCATATTGATAAATATTTACAGGAGTTTAAACTTAAAACTCACCAGATCGAAAACATCGATGAGTTGATCAGATCAGTCAAATCAGATGTGTCAATCCGAATTGTGAAGCTACAGTTAGGAAATAAATCTCAGGAAAGCAGTATTGAAGATCGAAAGTTTAAAATGATTGCCGGATATATTTCAGGATTCTTAATCTATTTCTTCATCTTTTTATTTGGATCGCAAGTAATGCGTGGTGTTATGGAAGAAAAATCGTCAAGGGTGGTTGAAATTATTATTTCTTCTGTAAAACCATTTCATTTGATGATGGGAAAGATTCTTGGCATTGGAGCAGTGGGTCTTACTCAATTCATTCTTTGGATACTACTTACAGGCGGTATTATTACCATTGCCAATAATGTGTTGCTAAAGAAAGAAAGTTTTGCAATCAATCAAAACCCAATTGCTGCAGATGTTATGGGGGCAACTAATATTAGTAATTCGCAGCCTGCCGTGAAACAATTAAACGCAGACCCTGCAAAAACTTTTATCATGGCATTGGATAATATCAATTTTAAATTGATTATTGTTTCTTTTGTTGTGTTTTTTATTGGGGGATATATCCTATATGCTTCTTTATTTGCAGCTATTGGTTCTGCAGTTGATTCCGATACCGATACCCAGCAGTTTATGATGCCGGTTACCATTCCACTCTTATTATCTGTTTTTGTAATGATTAATACCATTAATAATCCAGAGGGTGATATTTCTTTTTGGTTTTCGCTTATTCCTTTTACTTCTCCTATTATAATGATGGTGCGTCTGCCTTTTGGTGTTCCTATTTGGCAATTCTCACTCAGTATAGCACTCCTATTTATTACTTTTTTTTTTACAACTTGGGTATCAGCAAAAATTTATAGAACCGGTATATTAATGTACGGCAAAAAAGTAACGTATAAGGAAATATGGAAATGGCTGCGTTATAAAAACCATTAATTATCACTACATAAAACAGTATATGTATTAGGCTTGCGTTTGCGAAGCCAAGGCAATGCGAGAAATAGAAAATAGTGTATCAATCTTTTTATCAGCGCAATGGGCTTCTTTTTGAATTGAAACCAGATTAAAGATATTGAAAACATTGAGTATTTCCTTTTCGTAATATTTAATTTACAGGTGTAAAGCAAATAATCAAAGATTGAAGGAGTGAAAATATTGATGTGGCCATAGGACATAAAAAAATCAAATTTTTTCCTTAGTCGGCTCGAGTAATCAATTGGCACCTCAAAAATCTGATGTTTCGATATCCTTCTTATTTCCGATAATAATTGTCTGGGATGTTCAACATGTTCAATAACATGAGTACATAATGCAATATCAAATTCTTTATCACCGTAAGGTAAATCGTAACCGTTAAATAATTTTACCTCTTTTAAGTCTGGAATTTGTTTCGATTTAATTTGCTCCATTCCGCTTTCAGAAATTTCAACTGCTACCAATCGATTGATTCTTTCCGCTTTATTTAACAAATGCAGCACGCTTCCGTCGCCTGCACCAATTTCAATAATCGAATCAGCTAGTATACCTTTTTTAAGTTTAAGAATATTGTTAACTTTACCTACAGCTCCCAAATACCGCCATTTTTCAATTTCATTTGAATAGAAACCTTTGTAAAAATCCAATAATTCTTTACTCGTTGTGGTCATATATATGATTTTATGACAAAAGTAATACAATTCAATTACCCATGCATATACATACCTTGTTTAAATATTAGATGCCTTTTCGAAAACTATTTTTTAATTATTCTTCTACAGTTTGTGTTCCAATGGCTTTTTTTATTCCAATTATTTCCACACCTAAAGCACGTATCATAGTTTTTACGTATCCCAAATTCAATCCTATAAAATTCAAGATTTAATCAATCCACACTTGCCATATTATAATTATTTATCCCCTCAAAAGCAGTTGCATCTCTTAATTATTATTTAATTTTCTTTATATTATTGAAAAAATACTTGCTTTATTATGGTTATTATGAAAAAAAAATTACCTTTGCAACCCGTTTTATAAAATAGTTTTGTAAAAAAAAATAGTATTTATGCCAACAATACAACAGTTAGTTAGAAAAGGAAGAAAGCAGTTGATTGATAAATCAAAGTCGCCAGCATTGAATAGTTGTCCTCAACGCCGAGGTGTTTGTACTCGTGTTTATACAACAACTCCAAAGAAGCCAAACTCAGCAATGCGTAAGGTGGCAAAGGTGAGATTGACAAACGGGGTAGAAGTAATAGCATATATACCAGGTGAGGGTCACAACTTACAAGAGCATTCAATTGTAATGATCAGAGGCGGAAGGGTTAAAGATCTACCCGGTGTTCGTTATCATATGGTGAGAGGTACTCTCGATGCTTCAGGTGTTGAAGGCCGTCGTCAAAGACGTTCAAAATATGGCGCAAAAAGACCAAAACCAGGTCAAGTTGCTGCCGCAGGTAAAGGTGCTCCAGCAAAAGGTGCTCCAGCAAAAAAGAAAAAATAAATATTAAATAATATAAGTGTTTCATTGCAATGAGAAAGACGAAACCAAAAAAAAGAATGTTGTTACCCGATCCGAAGTTTGGGGATACCCTTGTAACAAGGTTTGTTAACAACATGATGAGCAGCGGAAATAAAAGTGTTGCTTACAATGTATTTTATCAAACTATGGATTTAGTTAGCGATAAAACTAAGGAATCCGGAAAAACTCCAGTCGAAATCTGGAAAAAAGCCTTGGAAAATGTAACACCGCAGGTTGAGGTTAAAAGCCGTCGCGTAGGTGGTGCAACTTTTCAGGTTCCAACTGAAATCAGAGCCGACAGAAAAACAGCTATCAGTATGAGAAATCTCATTATGTATGCTCGCAAAAGAAGTGGTAAATCTATGTCGGACAAATTAGCTGCCGAAATTGTAGCTGCATTTAATGAAGAAGGTGGTGCTTTTAAGAAAAAAGAAGATACCCACAAAATGGCTGAAGCTAATAAAGCATTTGCTCATTTTAGATTTTAATCAAAGAGGGATTGTAGTGTTGAAGTATAATTAATTTAGTATGGCAAGAGATTTAGCTTTTACGAGAAATATTGGGATCATGGCCCACATTGATGCTGGAAAAACAACTACCACAGAGCGTATTTTGTTTTATACAGGTATCAATTACAAAATTGGAGAGGTACATGATGGAGCTGCTACTATGGACTGGATGGTTCAGGAGCAGGAAAGAGGTATCACCATTACTTCTGCTGCAACTACTGCATCTTGGAAATACGACAATAATGATTACAAGATTAATATAATAGATACCCCAGGTCACGTTGACTTTACTGTTGAGGTTGAACGCTCTTTGCGTATTCTTGATGGCGCTGTAGCTCTTTTCTGCGCAGTGGGTGGTGTAGAACCTCAATCTGAAACCGTTTGGAGACAAGCCACAAAATATAATGTGCCTCGTATTTGCTTTGTAAATAAAATGGATCGCAATGGAGCTGATTTCTTCTCTGTAGTGAACCAAATTAAAGAAAAATTATATTCTAATGCTGTTCCGCTTCAAGTACCAATAGGTGCTGAAGGTAATTATACTGGTCTTATTGATCTGGTTGAAAGAAAAGCCTTTGTATATCCCGATGATCCAACCAATAAAGGTACTCACTTTGATGTGGTTGAAATTCCAGCCGATTTAAAAGAAACGGTTGAAGAATGGCGCGATAAAATGCTCGAAGCTGTTTGCGAGTGTGATGATGTTCTACTCGAAAAATTCTTCGAAGATAAAGAATCAATTACAGTTGATGAAATTAGAGGAGCGATAAGAAAATCTACTATTGCTATGAAGATTTTCCCAGTAATGTGTGGTGCTTCATTTAAGAATAAAGGTATTCAAATGTTATTGGATGCAGCTGCTCAATATTTGCCAAGTCCTCTTGATGTCGGTGATACTAATGGTATTAATCCAGATACTGATGCCGCTGTTATAATGAGACCTGATGAAAAAGCTCCTTTGGCTGGTCTTGCATTTAAAATTGCCACAGACCCTTTTGTTGGACGTTTATGTTTTATTCGCATATATTCAGGTACATTAACTGGTGGTAGTTACGTTTTAAATACCCGCACTGGTAAAAAAGAAAGAATTTCCCGCTTGTTTCAAATGCATGCCAATAAACAAAATCCACGTGATTTTATTGAGGCTGGCGATATTTGTGCTGCTGTAGGATTTAAAGATATACGCACAGGAGACACGCTTTGTGATGAAAAGTACCCAGTTGTACTAGAATCAATGAGTTTCCCTGAACCTGTGATTGGTGTAGCTGTAGAACCTAAAACGCAAGCTGATTTAGATAAATTAGGTGTTGCTCTAGGAAAACTTGCAGAGGAAGATCCAACTTTTAAGGTTCATACTGATGAAAATAGTGGTCAAACAGTTATTGAAGGCATGGGCGAATTGCACCTCGAAATTATTGTTGACCGATTAAAACGTGAGTTTAAAGTCGAATGTAATCAAGGACAACCTCAGGTTAATTATAAAGAAGCTATTAAAGCTACTGTTGAACACCGTGAATTATTTAAGAAACAATCGGGTGGTCGTGGTAAATTTGCTGACATAGTGGTTACTGTAGGTCCTACCGACGAAGGCGTGAATGGTCTTCAGTTTGTTGATGAAGTTAAGGGAGGTAACGTACCTAAAGAATATATTCCTTCAGTTGAAAAAGGATTTAAAGAAGCTATGAAAAATGGTGTATTAGCTGGTTTCCCAGTTGAAAACCTTAAAGTAGTTCTTAAAGATGGTTCTTATCACGCTGTTGACTCTGATTCATTATCTTTTGAAATTGCTGCACGTCAAGCTTTCAAAGCAGCCAGTGCAAAAGCAAAACCTGTACTTCTTGAACCTATTATGAAAGTGGAGGTTGTAACTCCAGAAGATTATATGGGTGATGTTATCGGCGATTTTAATAAACGCAGGGGTCAGGTTGAAGGTATGGAAATGAAAGCAGGAGCTCGTGTAGTTAAAGCTAAGGTACCTCTCTCTGAACAGTTTGGATATGTTACGGTATTGCGTACTATATCATCAGGAAGAGCTACTTCATCTATGGAATTCAGTCATTATCAAGAAGTACCATCTAGTATGGCT
Source organism: Bacteroidota bacterium (assembly GCA_020049015.1). Taxonomy (GTDB): domain Bacteria; phylum Bacteroidota; class Bacteroidia; order Bacteroidales; family DTGW01; genus JAIFLP01. Next base: position 13,794 of record JAIFLP010000056.1, read on the forward strand.
ACAGATATTCTTGAAAAGTTAAAAGGTAAAGCAAGTGTAAAATAATATCAAGCATGAGTCAGAAAATTAGGATCAAATTAAAATCTTTCGACCATAATCTGGTAGATAAATCTGCCGATAAGATCGTAAAAACGGTTAAATCAACCGGTGCTGTGGTGAGTGGTCCAATCCCTCTCCCAACACACAAAAGAATTTTTACTGTAAATAGAGCTACTTTCGTTAACAAAAAAGCACGCGAACAGTTCCAATTAAGTTCTTTCAAAAGACTTTTGGATATTTACAGTTCAACACCAAAAACCATCGATGCGCTTATGAAGTTAGAATTACCTAGTGGCGTAGAAGTAGAAATTAAAGTTTGATAATCATAAATAACAAGTAAACCATGTCAGGAATTATTGGTAAAAAGGTCGGGATGACTTCCGTTTTCGATGCAAACGGAAAAAACATTCCTTGTACCGTGATCGAAGCCGGCCCCTGCGTCGTAACTCAGGTAAAAACAACTGAGATCGATGGATATGCCGCTGTTCAGCTCGCTTTTGACGAAAAGAAAGAAAAATCGGCAACAAAAGCAGAGATTGGACATTTTAAAAGTGCAAATACTACTCCTAAAAGGAAACTCTATGAGTTTAAAGGTTTTGAAAAAGATCTTAGTAAAGGTGATATCGTAACACTTGATTTATTTACAGAAGCTGATTTTGTTGCTGTAAAGGGTGTAACTAAAGGAAAAGGATTTCAGGGTGTTGTAAAAAGACACGGTTTTAGCGGCGTTGGAGGACAAACCCACGGTCAGCATAACCGTCTAAGAGCTCCTGGTTCTATGGGCGCTTCATCATTCCCTTCAAGGGTTTTCCCAAATAAACGTATGGCTGGCCATGATGGTGTGCTGAATGTGAAAATGGCAAATCTACAGGTAGTAAAAATATTAGCTGAAGATAATCTGATTCTTGTAAAGGGTAGCGTACCTGGTGCAAAAGGTTCATATTTAATAATTGAAAAGTGATGGAACTCGCAATATATAATATAGAAGGAAAAGAAACGGGAAAAAAAGTTACTTTAAATCCCGAAGTATTTGGTGTTGAACCAAACGATCATGCTATTTATCTTGATGTAAAGCAATATTTAGCAAATCAAAGACAAGGTACTCATAAAACCCTTCATAGGGGTGAAGTTTCTGGTAGTACTAGAAAGCTTCTTAAACAAAAAGGTACCGGAGGCGCTCGTCATGGTAGTATTAAAGCTCCAATTTATGTAGGTGGTGGTCGTGTATTTGGTCCACAGCCTCGTGATTATAGCTTCAAATTAAATAAAAAAGTTAAAGCCTTAGCAAAATTATCAGCTTTAACCTATAAAGCTAAAAGTGAAGATATTATCATCCTTGAAAACTTTACTTTTGAGGCTCCTAAAACAAAAAATATGTTCGCATTGAAGAAAAATCTTCAAATTGCTGAGAAAAAATCGCTTCTCGTTATACCAGAACAAAATAAAAACATATATTTGTCCTCTCGAAATTTGGAGTACACCAAAGTCGTAACAACATCAGAATTAACTGTTTACGATATAATGAACGCTTCAAAATTATTGTTTGTCGAGGGAAGTTTGGAGTTGATACAGGGAAATAATTAGTAATAGCAACAATTTATAAGTCATGAGTATTTTAATAAGACCAGTAGTAACTGAAAAAATAAACGGCCTAGAAAAGCTTAACAAATATAGCTTTGTGGTTGAAAAGCAGGCTAATAAGTTGCAAATCAAGAAAGCAGTTGAAGAATTATACAACGTTTCTGTGAGTGAAGTCAATACTGTTAATTACCTCGGTAAGCTCAAATCTCGCAATACAAAGGCAGGGGTTATTTCTGGAAGGAAAAATTCTTATAAAAAGGCTATCATTACTATAGCCTCTGGTGAAAAAATTGATTTTTATAGCAATATATAATAGATATGGCATTACGTACATTTAAACCGGTAACTCCCGGTCAGAGATTTAAAGTGATCAGTTATACGCCGGGTTTATCAAAATCCGGACCTGAGAAATCTTTGCTTGAAACTCTTAAGAAAAGTGGGGGTCGTAATAATTCCGGTAAGTTAACTATGAGATATATCGGTGGTGGTCACAAGCAAAAATATCGTTTGGTTGATTTTTGCCGCAGCAAAGATGGAGTTGCTGCTGTTGTTAAAACACTTGAGTATGATCCAAACCGCACTGCTTTTATTTCATTGGTTGAATATGCCGATGGTGTTAAAAGTTATATTCTTGCTCCAAACGGATTAGAAGTTGGTAAAACAATTATGTCTGGACCTGGAGTTCCTCCCGAAATAGGAAACACATTGTTTCTATCTGAGATTCCACTTGGTACCATAGTTCATAATATTGAATTAAACCCTGGTCAGGGCGGTATCCTTGCAAGAAGTGCAGGAGCATATGCTCAGCTTCTTTCACGTGATGGTAAATATGCTATTGTTAAGTTACCTTCTAGCGAAACCCGCATGGTTTTAGTAACATGCAAAGCTACTATAGGTTCGGTTTCAAATGCTGAGCATTTTAACGAAACTTCTGGAAAAGCTGGTCGTAGTCGTTGGTTAGGTCGTCGTCCACGTAACCGAGGTGTAGCAATGAATCCTGTTGATCATCCAATGGGTGGTGGTGAAGGACGCGGTTCTGGAGGTCATCCAAGATCTAGAAAAGGAATCCCAGCAAAGGGTTATAAAACTAGGGCTCCTAAAAACAGATCTAATAAGTTTATAGTTGAAAGAAGAAAGAAATAATAGTGATAAATAGAGATAAAACGTTATGAGTCGTTCACTAAAAAAAGGTCCATTTATTGATATCAAGCTAGAAAAAAAAGTTCTGGCAATGAATGAGGCAAATAAAAAAACAGTACTTAAAACCTGGGCCAGAAGGTCTGTTATTTCCCCTGATTTTGTGGGTCATACATTGGCCGTACATAATGGAAATAAATTTATACCAGTTTATGTTACTGAAAACATGGTGGGTCACAGATTAGGTGAATTTTCACCAACTCGTACCTATAAGGGACATAGCGGTAATAAAACATCAAATACTTAATATTTAAAGTAGATATTATAATGGGTGCCAGAAAAAAAATATCAGCCGAGAAAAGAAAGGAAGCCAAAAAGAGTAAATCTATGGCTGTCTTAAACGATTGTCCAACTTCTCCCAGAAAAATGCGTCTGGTTGTTGATCTAATCAGAGGCGTTGAAGTTAATAAAGCTTTAGGTATTCTAAAGTTCTCTTCTAAAGAAGCTGCCAAAAGGGTAGAGAAATTATTACTCTCTGCAATTGCAAATTGGCAAGCTAAAAATGGAGGACAAAGAATCGAAGATACTAATTTAGTTGTAAAAGAAGCTTTTGTTGATTCAGCCAGAATGCTAAAAAGACTAAGACCTGCTCCACAAGGAAGAGGTTATAGAGTTAGAAAAAGATCAAACCATGTTACATTGGTTTTAGATAGCGCAGTATTACAGGAAAATTCAAATTAAGAAATAAATGGGTCAGAAAGTTAATCCAATAAGCAATAGATTAGGCTACATCCGTGGATGGGACTCTAATTGGTTCGATGCAAAGAGTTATTCAAGCAAACTAGTTGAAGATACGAAAATTCGTGAGTATTTAAATGCGCGTCTTGCTAAGGCTAGCATCTCGAAGATAATTATCGAGAGAACATTAAAACTGATTACGGTTACTGTTAATACTGCACGTCCCGGTATCATTATCGGAAAAGGAGGTCAGGAAGTTGACAAACTGAAGGAAGAATTGAAGAAAATTACCAATAAGGAAGTTCAAATCAATATTTTTGAAGTTAAAAGACCTGAATTAGATGCCGTTATTGTTGCTAACAATGTTGCTCGTCAAGTGGAGGGTAAGATATCTTACCGTAGAGCTATTAAAATGGCTATAGCTTCTACTATACGTATGGGTGCAGAGGGTATTAAAATTCAAATTTCTGGCCGTTTAGCTGGTTCTGAAATGGCACGTACCGAAAGTCTTAAAGAAGGTCGAATTCCATTACATACTTTGCGTGCCGATATTGATTATGCTTTGGCAGAAGCCCATACCAAATATGGTAGAATGGGTATAAAAGTTTGGATTTGCAACGGTATTGTTTATGGTAAGCGCGATTTGTCACCAAATATAGCTGTTAAAGCAGCACCTAAACAGCCTAAGGGTGGTGAATTTAAAAAGAAAAGAAAATAAACTTATAATAGCACGCAGCAATGTTACAGCCAAAAAAGACAAAATATAGAAGACAGCAAAAGGGAAGGATGAAAGGTATCGCTCAAAGGGGTAATACTTTAGCATTTGGTTCATTCGGAATTAAAACTCTTGAAAACTGTTGGGTTACTGGTAGACAGCTAGAAGCTGCCCGTCAGGCCATTAGCCGCCACATGAAACGTGAAGGTCAGGTATGGATCAGAATATTTCCAGATAAACCTATAACTAAAAAACCAGCTGAGGTTCGTATGGGTAAAGGTAAAGGAGCTCCTGAAGGTTTTGTTGCTCCCGTAACTCCTGGTCGTATTTTGTTTGAAGTGGATGGTGTTACTCCAGAAGTTGCAAGAGAAGCACTTCGCTTAGCTGCCAATAAATTACCCGTAACAACAAAGGTTGTTGTACGCAGAGATATTGTTGAATAGTACAATGCAAATTACAATGAAAGTTAGTGAAATAAAAGAGTTAACAGATAAGGAATTGGTTGAAAGAATTGAAACCGAAAGAACCAACCAATTACGCATGAGAATCAACCATGCCGTTTCACCTTTGGAAAATCCCCTTAAGTTAAACGCTGGTCGTAAAGTAATAGCCAGGTTGTTAACAGTGAAACGTCAGAGACAATCAATTAAATAATTGACATTTTAGATGGAAACGAGAAATTTTAGAAAAGAAAAAACAGGTGTAGTTGTGAGCAATAAAATGGTTAAAACCATTGTTGTTGCCGTGAAACGCAAAATGATGCACCCCATTTACGGAAAATTTGTGAACAAAACTTCCAAATTCTATGCTCATGACGAAAACAATGATTGTTCTGTAGGCGATACTGTTAGAATATCTGAAACCAGACCATTGTCAAAGAACAAAAATTGGAGATTAGTTGAAATAATAGAAAGAGTTAAATAACCATGATACAACAAGAGAGTAGATTATCAGTTGCGGACAATAGCGGAGCCAAAGAAGTTCTCTGTATCCGTGTGCTCGGCGGAACCGGTAAAAGGTACGCGTCTATAGGAGATAAAATAGTAGTTTCCATTAAAAGTGCTTTGCCTTCCGGAGATGTTAAAAAAGGAGCTGTGAGCAAAGCTGTTGTTGTGAGAACTAAAAAGGAAGTAAGAAGGGCTGATGGTTCATATATCCGATTCGATGACAACGCTGTTGTTCTTTTGAATAATCAGGATGAAATAAGAGGAACTCGTATATTTGGCCCTGTAGCTCGCGAACTTAGAGATAACTATATGAAAATAGTTTCTCTTGCACCTGAAGTATTATAATTTATAGATTTGAATAATATGCAAACAAAATTTCATATAAAAAAAGGAGACACTGTAAAGGTTATTGCTGGTGATAGCAAAGGCCAACAAGGTCGTGTCCTAGAATTAATAAAGGAAAAAAACAGGGCTATCGTTGAGGGAGTTAATATGCTCTCTAAACATACCAAGCCCAATGCAAAAAGTCCGCAAGGAGCCATTATTAAAAAAGAAGGTGCAGTCCATGTTTCCAATTTAATGGTATTGGATCCTGCTTCCGGTAAAATTACTCGAATTGGCAGAAAAAGAAATGCCGAAGGTGATATAGTTAGATACGCTAAAAAATCTGGGGAGGAAATCAAGTAATGAGTACGTATATTCCAAATCTTAAAAAACGCTATAAAGAAGAGATCATTCCTACTTTAATGAAAGATTTTAGTTATAAAAGCGTGATGCAGGTACCCCGCATCGAAAAAATTGTTATTAATCAGGGTGTTGGTGCAGCTGTTTCTGATAAAAAATTAATAGAAACCATCGTTACTGAATTAACAAATATAACTGGTCAAAAACCAGTTCAAACAAAAGCCAAAAAGGATATCTCTAACTTTAAGCTGAGAAAAAGTATGGCTATTGGAACAAAGGTAACTTTGCGTCAAGCAAAAATGTATGAATTTCTCGAAAGACTTATTTGCGTGGCTCTTCCCCGCATCAGAGACTTTAAAGGAGTAAACAATAAGCTGGATGGCCGAGGAAACTATACTTTAGGTATAACTGAGCAAATCATTTTCCCTGAAATAGATATCGATAAAACATCGAAATTAATGGGAATGGAAATTTGCTTCGTTACTACAGCACAATCTGATGAAGAAGGTTTTGCGCTTCTTAAAGAATTCGGTATCCCTTTTAAAAATATTAAAAAGTAATTCAAGATGGCAAAAGAATCAATGAAAGCCCGCGAAGTTAAGAGGCAAAAATTAGTTGACAAGTACGCAGAAAAAAGGGCTAAGTTAAAAGCTGAAGGTGATTATGCAGGTTTAAGTATGCTGCCTAAAAATTCATGTCCTGTTCGATTGCACAATCGTTGCAAATTAACAGGAAGACCGAGAGGTTATATGAGAATGTTTGGAATTAGCCGTATTACTTTTAGAGAAATGGCTTCAAATGGTCTGATTCCTGGAGTTAAAAAAGCAAGTTGGTAACAATATAATAAGAGAATAAAATGACAGATCCTATTGCAGATTATCTGACAAGACTAAGAAACGCTATCATGGCAAAACACCGGATAGTGGAAATCCCCGCTTCAAATATTAAAAAGGAAATTACAAAAATCCTCTTTGATAAAGGTTATATTCTCAATTATAAATTTGAGGAAGTTGGTCCGCAAGGAAATATAAAAATTGCGTTGAAATATAATCCTGAAACTAAAAATTCAGCGATTAAAGGAATTGAAAGAATTAGTACTCCAGGACTAAGAAAATATGTTGGTAACGACAACCTTCCGCGTGTAATTAACGGATTGGGTATAGCTATCGTATCTACTTCTCATGGGGTAATGACTGATAAAGAAGCCAGGTCAAAAAAAATAGGTGGAGAAGTTTTGTGTTACGTATATTAAACCGAGGAGGAAATTAAAATGTCACGTATTGGTAAATTACCGGTTGTCATCCCCGAAAAAGTAACGGTTACTGTGGATAAAGCAAATGTTGTTACCGTAAAAGGTCCACTTGGCCAACTCGTTCAGACTGTCGATCCTGATATTAAAGTAGAGCTTGAAGGTATGCAATTATTGGTCAGTAGGCCTACCGATCAGAAAAGGCACCGTTCGCTACACGGTTTATATCGTTCATTGATAGCTTCTATGGTAAAAGGTGTTTCTGAAGGATTCACTATTGAACAAGAGCTAGTTGGTGTTGGTTATCGCGCTGAAGCAAAAGGTCAAAACCTTGAAATGAGTTTAGGTTATTCACATGATGTATTGTTTCAATTGCCAGCAGAAGTTAAAGTTGAAACTAAACAAGAAAAACGTGGTAATCCCATTGTTATTCTGAAAAGTCATGATAAACAATTAATCGGCACCGTTGCTGCAAAAATCAGATCGCTTAGAGCGCCTGAGCCTTATAAAGGTAAAGGTATTAGATTTGTTGGTGAAGTGGTTCGCAAAAAGGCCGGTAAATCAGCTAGTGTAAAATAGTAAATAATAGAAGAATATTATGAGTTTGCAAAAAATACAAAGAAGATTAACCATCAAACACCGCATCAGAAAAAGAGTTTCTGGTACTACTGAAAAACCACGTTTGTCGGTATTTAGAAGTAATACCAATATTTATGTGCAGTTAATTGATGATATTAAAGGAAGTACGTTGGTTTCTGTTTCTTCTAAAGATAAAGAAATTGCAGCTTCAAAAGGAACTAAAATAGAACAAGCTGTTCAAGTAGGAAAATTATTAGCTGAAAAATCCTTACAAAAAGGAATCAGTGATGTTGTTTTCGATCGTAATGGCTATTTATATCACGGTAGAGTTAAATCATTAGCTGATGCAGCTAGAGAAGGCGGACTTAAATTTTAAACTATATCATGTCAGGAAATATTAGAAAAGTAAAAACCAGCGACCTCGAATTAAAAGACAGGTTGGTAAGCATCCAAAGGGTTACAAAAGTAACAAAGGGTGGTAGAACATTCAGCTTCTCAGCTATCGTTGTTGTAGGTAACGAAGCAGGCGTTGTTGGTTATGGCCTAGGTAAAGCAAATGAAGTTACCACTGCCATTTCAAAAGGTGTTGAGGATGCCAAGAAAAATCTGATTAAGGTGCCTATCCTTAAAGGTACTATTCCGCATGAACAAGTTGCTAAATTTGGAGGCGCTAGCGTTTTCCTTAAGCCTGCAACAAGTGGTACCGGAGTAAAGGCTGGTGGTGCGATGCGTGCTGTACTCGAAAGTGTTGGTATTCATGATGTACTTGCTAAGTCTAAGGGTTCTTCAAATCCTCACAATCTTGTTAAAGCAACTTTTCAAGCTTTAATAGAGTTAAGAGATGCAAGAGCAGTAGCTATGCAAAGAGGTGTTAAGCTTGATAAAGTGTTTAATGGATAAGATTATGACTAAAATTAAAATAACACAAACCAGAAGTAAGATAGGTTTTGACAAACGTCAACAAGCTACTTTACAAGCGTTAGGCTTAAATAAAACTAACGATAGCGTTGAAAAAGAAGTTAACGCACAAATTCAGGGTATGGTTAACAAGGTAAAGCATCTTGTTAAAGTCGAAAACATTTAAAGATACGATATTAAAATGGATTTAAGTAAGTTAAAACCGGCAGAAGGTTCAGTTAGAGCTAACAAAAGATTAGGTAGAGGTCAGGGTTCTGGCGGCGGTGGAACCGCAGGTCGTGGACATAAAGGCGCTAAATCACGTTCAGGTTATTCCCAAAAACTTGGGTTCGAAGGTGGTCAAATGCCCCTAGCCAGAAGGGTACCTAAGTTCGGATTTAAGAATATCTCTCGCAAGGAGTTTAAAGGTATCAATTTATTTACTTTGCAGCTTTTGGCCGACAAAGGTTTCAGTACAATTGATGTGCAAACTTTGGTTGATGCTGGTTTGATTTCAAAGAATAAATTGGTTAAAATTCTCGCAAAAGGAGAAATAACTTCAAAAATTTCTATTAAAGTACATGCATTTTCCGAAAAAGCTAAATCCATGATTGAAGCTGCCGGTGGTTCTGTTGAAAAAATTGAAAATTAATGAAAACACTGATCAAAACAATATCGAATATATTTAAGATCGAGGAACTGCGGAGCAGAATTCTTTATACTTTAGGAATATTACTTATTTACCGTTTAGGCTCTTTTGTAATTATTCCAGGTATTGATCCTTCAGCTTTGGAAGGTTTAAAAGATCAAACTTCTAAAGGTATTCTTGGTTTACTCGATATGTTCTCCGGTGGCGCTTTCTCAAATGCATCTATATTTGCTTTGGGAATTATGCCTTACATTTCTGCTTCTATTGTGGTACAGCTTCTAACTATGGCAGTGCCATATTTCCAAAGATTGCAGAAAGAGGGTGAAAGTGGTCGCCGTAGAATAAATCAGATTACCCGCTTCCTTACTTTAGCAATTTTATTATTACAAGCTCCTAGCTATTTAGCAAACTTAAGTGTTCAATCGCCTGGTGCTTTTGTGCCTTCAGCATGGTTTACTTTTACTTCGGTAATGATCTTATCCGCAGGTACCATTTTTGTAATGTGGCTTGGTGAGAGAATTACAGAAAAAGGAATAGGAAACGGTATCTCACTGATTATTATGGTGGGTATTATAGCAAGATTACCCTATGCAATTGCTGCTGAGTTTATATCTCGTATCACTCAAAAAAGTGGAGGTGGCCTCGTCCTTCTATTAGTAGAATTTGTTATTCTATTCCTCGTATTTGTCGCATCTATTCTTTTGGTACAGGGTACTAGAAAAATACCTGTACAGTATGCCAAAAGAATTGTTGGTAATAAGCAATATGGTGGAGTTAGACAATATATCCCGTTAAAGGTGAATGCGGCTGGTGTAATGCCCATAATTTTTGCTCAGGCTCTTATGTTTATTCCTATCACCGTAGCCGGTTTTGGAGATTCAGATCAACTTCGAGGTTTCGCTGCTGCATTTGCTGACTTTACTGGTTTTTGGTATAATTTTACTTTTGCGACATTAATTATTTTGTTCACGTATTTTTATACTGCCATTATCATGAATCCTAATCAAATGGCTGAAGAAATGAAAAAGAATGGTGGTTTTATTCCCGGTGTAAAACCAGGTAAGAAAACTTCTGAATTTATTGATGCTATTATGTCGCGAATTACGCTTCCAGGGTCTATTTTTCTGGCTTTGGTTGCTATATTACCTGCATTTGCTATGATATTAGGTGTAAATAATAGTTTTGCTCAATTTTTTGGTGGAACTAGTTTGTTAATTCTTGTGGGTGTTGTTTTAGATACTTTGCAACAAATTGAAAGTCATTTACTTATGAGACATTATGATGGACTTATGAAAACAGGTCGCATCAAAGGTCGCTCAGGTAATTAATGATATATAAACGTTCTTTGTAATGATTGAATTGAAGAATGCTGAAGAAATTCAGTTACTTAAGCTGAGTGCAGAATTGGTTTCAAAAACTTTGGCCGAAGTGGCTAGAATTATTAAACCAGGTGTTAGTACCAATCATTTGGATAAGTTAGCTGAAGAGTTTATTCGAGATCATCATGCCAAACCAGGCTTTCTTGGTTATAGTGGTTATCCGAAAACATTGTGTACTTCTGTAAATGAACAGGTAGTACATGGTATTCCATCTGATTATATACTAAAGGATGGTGACATTGTTTCAGTTGATTGTGGTGTTTTGTTAAATGCTTTTTATGGCGATTCAGCATATACTTTTGCGGTAGGCGATGTGAATTCAGAAGTTTTAATGCTGCTGAAAAGAACTAAAGAGTCTCTCTATCTTGGTATTGAACAAGCTATACATGGTAAAAGAATTGGTGATATCGGATATGCCATACAAAGCTATTGCGAAGCTAATGGATATTCTGTAGTAAGAGAAATGGTAGGACATGGCATCGGAAAGAATTTGCACGAAGCGCCACAAGTACCAAATAATGGAAAAAGAGGCAGTGGACAAGTATTAAAAAGTGGATGTAGCATTTGTATTGAGCCTATGATAAACATGGGAACAAAACAAATCGTTCAGGAAAATGATGGTTGGACAGTCAGAACAAAGGATAAAAAACCTTCTGCTCATTTTGAGCATGCGGTTGTAGTGCAGGAAGGACAAGCTTTAGTATTGTCAAGCTTTCATTATATCGAGGAGGTATTAGGTGAAAAAGAGTTTTAATTTTTAAAAAAATAATGTCGAAACAGTCTGCTATTGAACAAGATGGATCTATTAATGAAGCATTGTCGAATGCAATGTTTAGGGTAGAACTTGAAAATGGGCACATAATTACTGCTCATATATCCGGCAAAATGAGAATGCATTACATTAAGTTGTTGCCTGGAGATAAAGTTAAAGTAGAAATGTCGCCTTATGATTTAACAAAAGGAAGAATAACATTTAGATATAAATAAAACAGTATGAAAGTACGTGCATCTATTAAAAAGCGCAGTGAGGACTGCAAAATTGTAAGACGTAAGGGTAAATTGTTTGTAATAAACAAAAAGAATCCTAAATTTAAACAACGTCAAGGATAATATTGTAAACAGTGATAAATATTTTTATATGGCAAGAATAGTTGGTGTTGATTTACCAAAGAATAAAAGAGGGGTTATTGGCCTCACTTACATTTATGGCATTGGAAAAAATGCAGCTGAGAGTATTTTAGATGAGGCTGGAATCAGTCATGATCTGAAGGTTAAAGATTGGAATGACGATCATTTGGCTAAAATCCGTGGTATTATCAATGAAAAGTTCAAAGTAGAAGGCGAATTACGTTCTTCTGTTCAATTGAACATTAAACGATTAATGGATATTGGTTGTTATAGGGGCTTAAGACACCGTTCTGGTTTACCAGTTAGAGGACAAAGCACCAAGAACAATGCCAGAACAAGAAAAGGTAAAAAGAAAACTATTGCTAACAAGAAAAAAGCTGTTAAATAATAAGTAGTATGGCAAAGAAAACTGGAGTTTCAAAAAAGAAAGTTGTTAAAATAGAAGCGTTGGGACAGGCTCATGTTCATGCTTCTTTCAATAATGTGATCATCACTTTAACTAATAATTCAGGTCAAACCATATCATGGTCATCTGCCGGAAAAAAAGGATTTAAAGGATCAAAGAAAAACACGCCATATGCAGCTCAAACAGCAGCAGACGATTGCGCAAAAGTAGCTTATGAATTAGGCTTGCGTAAAGTAAAAGTATATGTTAAAGGACCGGGAGCTGGTCGCGAATCTGCTATAAGAGCTATTAATACCGCTGGTATTGAGGTTACTGAAATTGTAGATGTTACCCCGCTTCCTCACAATGGATGTCGTCCTCCTAAGAAAAGAAGAGTTTAATTTTTCGTTGATAATTATTAATTATTTAAATAGAAATGGCAAGATACACAGGACCGAAGTCGAAGAAAGCCAGGGCAATAGGGGAACCAATTTTTGGTTCGGATAAGAGTTTTGAGAAAAAGAATTATCCTCCCGGGCAACACGGTTTAACTAAAAAAAGAAAAAAAACTTCTGAGTACGGAGTACAGCTTAAAGAAAAGCAAAAAGCTAAATACACTTATGGTGTTTTGGAAAAACAATTTGCTAATTTATTCGACAAGGCCAGTCGAAGCAAAGGTGTAACCGGTGAAGTTTTATTACAACTTCTAGAGTCAAGACTTGATAATGTTGTTTTCAGAATGGGCATCGCTCCTACACGAAATGCAGCACGTCAATTAGTTGGACACAGGCATATCTTAGTAAATGGTGAAGTGGTTAATATCCCTTCCTATTCCGTTAAGCCTGGTGATGTTATTGGTGTTAGAGAAAAATCAAAATCCTTAGAGGTAATTATAGAAGCTCTACAATCAATACGACACAATCAATTTTCATGGATAGAGTGGGACAAAGATGCAATGTCGGGTAAATACCTCAATGCTCCTTTGAGAAACGAAATCCCAGAAAACATTACGGAACATCTTATTGTTGAGTTGTATTCTAAGAACTAAAATATTATAAAAAACATATATGGCAATTTTAGCATTTCAAAAACCGGATAAGGTAATAATGAATTCGTCAACTGACAATTATGGTCAGTTTGAATTCCGCCCCTTGGAACCAGGATATGGTATTACCATTGGGAATGCTTTACGGAGAATTCTTTTATCGTCTCTTGAAGGTTATGCAATCAATACTATAAAAATTGAAGGAGCAGAACATGAATTTTCTGCCGTTAAAGGTGTATTGGAAGATGTCACCGAAATTGTTCTGAACGTAAAAAAAGTACGATTCAAAAAAATAGTTGATGATATTGATCATGAAAAAGTTCATATTGCTATTTCAGGACAGGATAAATTTACTGCCGGCGATTTGAACCGCTTTCTTAATGGATTTAAGGTATTGAACCCCGAATTGGTTATCTGCCACTTAGAGACAAATGTTAAGTTTCAAATGGATATTACCATTAATAAAGGTCGTGGTTATGTTACCAGCGAAGAAAATCGTCCTGCTAACGCTGAGTTTGGATTGATCGCGGTAGATTCAATTTATACTCCGATTAAAAATGTAAAATATGCTGTTGAGAATTATCGTGTGGAGCAAAAAACTGACTACGAAAAGTTAAGTATTGAAATTCATACCGATGGCTCTATTCATCCTAAAGATGCGTTAAAAGAAGCAGCAAAAATTCTGATTTATCACTTCATGCTTTTCTCTGATGAAAAAATAACCATTGATTCAGATGAGAAAAACTCAAATGAAGTGTTCGATGAAGAAGTTCTACACATGCGCCAACTATTAAAAACTAAGTTGGTTGATCTTGATCTTTCAGTTCGTGCTTTAAATTGTTTGAAGGCTGCTGAAGTTGAATCATTAGGCGATTTGGTTAAGTTCAATAAAAATGACTTATTGAAATTCAGAAATTTCGGAAAAAAATCTCTTACTGAACTTGATGAATTACTTGAAAGTATGAACTTATCATTCGGAATGGATATTACAAAGTTTAAATTAGACAAAGATTAGTGCGATGAGACATAACAAAACTGTTAATCATTTAGGTAGAACCAATACGCATCGAAAAGCGATGTTGGCAAATATGGCCAGTTCCTTAATCAAACATAAAAGGATTACTACTACCCTGGCTAAAGCAAAGGCGCTCAGAACATACGTTGAACCTTTAATTACCAAGTCTAAAGACGATAACACGCATTCACGCCGTGTAGTATTTTCATACTTGCAGGATAAAGATGCCGTTTCTGAATTGTTCAAAGATATTTCAGAGAAAGTTGCGCAACGTCCAGGTGGATATACCCGAATCCTTAAAGTAGGTAACCGTATTGGTGATAATGCAGAAATGTGTTTTATTGAATTGGTTGATTACAATGAAAACATGTTGAAATCAAGCGATGCAAAAGGTAAAGCTAAAAAGAGCAGAAGGGGTGCTAAGAAAAAAGGATCTGAGGCTGCTGTTGTTGCTGAACAGGCTCCTAAAGTAGCAATAGAAAAATCTGAAGAAACTGCAACAAAAGAATAAGTTCTTTGTTTAAAGAATAGAAAGGGATGGGGTTAATTACTTCATCCTTTTTTTTTATATTGTATGACAAATAAAATAAATAATTATGGCACAAATCGCAAAAGTAATGGCCCGTCAAGTCTTGGATTCAAGGGGCAATCCTACAGTTGAAGCGGATGTAATCACTAGCAATGGAGTTTTAGGAAGAGCCATTGTGCCTTCAGGCGCTTCAACGGGCGTTCACGAAGCTGTTGAATTAAGAGATGGTGACAAGTCGAAATATCTCGGAAAAGGTGTTCTAAAAGCAGTTAACAATGTTAATACTGCAATAAATGATGAATTGGTAGGGTTGTATATTACTGATCAGAATGAAATAGATGCTAAAATGATTGCCCTTGACGGATCTGAGAACAAAGGCAATTTGGGTGCCAATGCTATTTTAGCTGTATCTCTTGCTGCTGCAAAAGCTGCTGCTCAGGAAACAGGTCAAGAATTGTTCCGCTATGTGGGAGGTACAAACGCAAATACACTTCCAATTCCTATGATGAATATTATTAATGGAGGTGCGCATGCCGATAATAAAATAGATTTCCAGGAATTCATGATCATGCCCGTTAATGCACCTAGTTTTTCTGAAGCTATTAGAATGGGCGCTGAAGTATTTCATAGTTTAAAAGGAGTACTTAAATCACTTGGCTATTCTACTAATGTTGGTGATGAAGGTGGTTTTGCCCCCGATTTAAAATCTAACGAAGAAGCGGTACAGGTTATCTTACAAGCTATAGAGAAGGCTGGTTATAAACCCGGAGTTGATATTTACATGGCTCTCGACCCTGCCTCTTCTGAATATTATTTACCTGCAGAAAATGTGTACCACTTTAAAAAATCTACAGGTGAGAAATTAACACCTCAGCAAATGGTAGATTTTTGGAAATCATGGGTAAGCAAATATCCTATCATTTCTATTGAAGATGGAATGGCTGAAGATGATTGGACTGGATGGAAACTAATTTCTGATGCCATTGGGAGCAAATGCCAACTAGTTGGTGACGACTTATTCGTGACCAATTCTAAACGATTGCAAATGGGAATCGACAAGCAAGTTGCCAATTCAATCCTTGTTAAAGTTAATCAAATTGGTTCTTTAACTGAAACCATTAATGCGGTAAATCTGGCTTACAGAAATTCATATACCGCTGTTATGAGTCATCGTTCGGGTGAATCGGAAGACAATACTATAGCTGATTTGGCTGTAGCTTTAAATACAGGACTTATTAAAACAGGATCAGCTTCTCGTGCAGATAGGATTGCAAAATACAATCAATTGCTTCGCATAGAAGAAAGTTTGGGAAATACGGCTATTTATCCAGGAAAATCGTATAAATATGCAAAGTAAATACATAATATTTTAAATAAAAGGGAGGGTTTGTAATCCTCCCTTTTTTCTTTGTATTTTTTGATGAAAAATTAAACAGAATTCAATTTTTATTGTTATATTAGAGGATCGAATTATGTATATTTATTCATCTTTAAACTTAGTGAGATATGTCAAATTTAAAGTCAAAACTTTACGAAAAAATTGAACAATGGAGACCCAGAACGAAACGTTTGTTAGATGAATATGGAGATGTTGTTGTTGATAATGTGACTATTAGTCAGATTATTGGAGGAATGCGGGATATAAATTGTCTTGTAACCGATATTTCACATCTCGATCCTGAAGAAGGAATTCGCTATCGAGGATATACTTTGCCTGAATTATTTGAAAAATTACCTAAACCAAAAGGTGCAGAAATGCCTTTCGTTGAAGGAGCTTTGTATCTATTATTAACCGGTGATATACCTAATGAAGCTCAAGTTGCCGATGTGGTAGATGAGTTTTCAAAAAGACGAATTTTGCCTCGTTATGTATACGAAGTAATAGATGCATTTCCTAGCAACAGTCATCCTATGGCTATTTTTTCAACAGCCATTCTTACTTTGCATAGGGAGTCTTTCTTTGCAAAAAAATATGAAGCAGGAATGAAAAAGTCAGATTATTGGGATCCTATGTATGAGGATTCTTTAAACTTACTGGCTAAACTTCCTGAAATTGCGACGTACATATATGCAAAATTATACCGCGACGGTAAACGCATACAGTCAAACTCCAACAAACCTTACGATGATGTATCTAGATTGCATTTTATTATACATGCCGATCATGAAAGTGGCAACGTAAGCGCCCATACCGGTCACCTTGTTGCCAGCTCTTTATCCGATATTTATTTATCTATCTCTGCTATGATTAACGGGCTTGCTGGCCCTTTGCATGGCTTGGCGAATCAAGAAGTTTTAAGATGGCTGCTTGAACTAAAAGACAAGATGGGCGGACAAATCCCTACTGAGGATGAGATTAGGCAGTTCGTATGGGATACTCTTAATTCCGGACAGGTTATTCCAGGTTTTGGCCATGCAGTTCTTAGAAAAACAGACCCTCGCTATATAATGCAAAGAGATTTTAGTCTGAAATACCTTAAAGATGATACATTATTTAAATATGTAGATCTTCTTTACAAAGTGGTTCCAGATATTTTAAGAGAACAGGGTAAGGCAAAAAATCCATGGCCAAACGTCGACGCTCATTCTGGTGCTATTCAATGGTACTATGGTGTGCGGGAATACGATTTTTATACTGTGTTGTTTGGTATAGGCAGGGCTTTAGGTATTTGCGCTAACATTATTTGGGATAGGGCATTGTATTATCCACTAGAAAGACCTAAATCTCTCACCACCGAAATGCTTGAAAAAATAGCCATGGGGATAAAAAATAAATAGCCGCATGTCGTTTGATGGTTTGTCTTCTTTCGTTAGTCTGCTAAAATCAAAGCAGGAATTAATCGAAATTGAAGGTTTTGTTAATACAGAGCTGGAAATTACCGAGATAGCAGATCGTTTCGTTAAATCACCTTCAAGGGGAAAGGCTCTTTTATTTAAGAATAATGGCTCCCGTTTCCCTTTATTGATAAATATGTTTGCCACAGAGCAACGATTGTGTCTTGCGGCAGGTATTGATCACCCCGATGAGTTAGGAGAAAAGATACAAGCGTTGTTCTTAGCGCTTACTAAGCCCAATAAAGGTTTGCTTGACAAAATTAAAATGTTACCCCTACTTAAGAATGTTGGTAAATGGATGCCCGAAGTGATCAAGTCACGCGGAAGTTGTCAAGACATTGTTTATAAGGAGGTCGATTTGGGAATTCTACCTATTTTGAAATGCTGGCAGTTTGATGGTGGACGATTTATTACTCTTCCTATCGTTAATACTATTGATCCTAATACCGGTCATAGAAATGCTGGAATGTACAGAATGCAAGTTATAGATTCCCGCACTACAGCCATGCACTGGCATAGACATAAAACAGGAGCCAATCATTTTGAAGAGTATAAAAAGCGGGGTGAAAAAATGCCAGTTACTGTTGTTTTAGGAGGCGATCCTGTTTATACTTATGCCGCAACAGCGCCCCTCCCTGAAAATATAGATGAGTATATTCTTGCCGGGTTCATGAGAAATAAAAAGGTGCGCTTGGTAAAATCCATTACCAATGATATTTGTATACCCGAAGATGCCGACATTGTTTTGGAGGGTTATGTTGATCCTGCTGAACCTCTTTTTTATGAAGGCCCTTT
>JAIFLP010000058.1 GCA_020049015.1 Bacteroidota bacterium
TGCTTGATGCTCCTATGTTACCAACTTTGAGTCCCTAGCTGGGCTATGGGGTTTGCTTGGTGTTACCGATGTTACCGGCATCCCGCACCTAGCGGAGCGGTGTTGGTTTCTGTTTCTTGCTTCTGATACCGGCATTAAGCCCCTAGCGGGGCTTACTTGTTAGTACTTGATGCTCCTATGTTACCGACTTTAAGCCCCTAGCGGGGCTATTTCATTTTTTTGTTATCATCAGAGATTTATAACCCCGATAGGGGTTTAATATCGGTAACAACAATAGTCGAAGAATCCCTACATCCGCCCCGTAGGGCCGGAATGTCTCATCTCATTTGTTAGTATTATCTAAGATATCTACAAATCACTTCCCAATGGGAATGTCGTATGTAAAAAATACAACTAAAAAAGTATCATCAATCAAAAAAACATCTATTTTCGTAGCGATTATAACACAAAAATACAAACCCTAAAACCAAACCAAATGTCTAATACCTACACGCAGATTCACATCCAAGCAGTTTTTGCTGTTAAAAACAGGATTTCTTTAATTAATCATTCATGGGAAGAAAGCTTGTATATGTATATTACAGGGATAATTCAAAACCACGGACACAAGCTAATAGCAATTAATGGAATGCCTGATCATATACATATTTTTTTTGGTTTGAGGCCATTACAATCTTTATCTGATTTGATACGCAATGTTAAAGGAGATTCTTCTTATTGGATCAATCAACAAAAATTTGTTTCTGGAAAGTTTTCATGGCAGGAAGGATTTGGAGCATTTTCATACTCTAAATCTCACATTTCAAATGTGGCTAATTATATTAAAAATCAGAAAATTCACCATCAACGTAAAGATTTTATATCTGAGTATATCAAAATCCTTGAAGATTATGAAGTAAAATTTGATGAGAGGTATATTTTTAAACCGATTTAAGCGAGTTATATGTAAGGGTATTTTAGGAGAAGGACATCCCGCACCTAGCGGAGCGGTGGTTGTATTCTCATATTTCTTTTTAACGATATTAAGCCCCTATCGGGGCAATAACCAGCCCCCTTCTTCACGCAAACCAACCCCGCCATATGTTTAATATAATGCCATTTCCAACCCCGCTAGGGGTTCAATGACGCAAGGGCTTTTAAACCGATTTAAGCGAGTTATATGTAAGGGTATTTTAGGAGAAGGACATCCCGCACCTAACGGAGCGGTGTTGGTTTCTGTTTCTTGCTTCTGTTCTTACCGATGTTAAGCCCTTAGCAGGGCTATATTGGGGTTTGCTTGTTGTTACCGATGTTAGACCCCTAGCAGGGCTATATTGCAATTGATTGATGTTAAAGATATTAATCCCCTATCGGGGCAATATCCAGTCCCCTTCACCCAAACCAACTCCGCTAAATGTTAAATAATATGCCAACCCCGCTATACGTATAATGCCATACCAACCCCGCTAGGGGTTCAATGTCAGGGTTCAATATCGCTAGGGCCGAAATTATCACTGCTTCACATAATACGCCACCTTTTCCAAGGAGGTGATCATGTCGTAATTCTCTAAATGTATTTTTGAAGGAACTTTAATAGGAACGGTAGTGAAATTTAATATTCCTTTGATGTTCGCATTTACCAGCATTTCAGCTTTTTTCGCCGCAACGGAAGGTGGTACCGTAATGATACCTATACTGATATTCTTGCTTTTGATGATCTCACTCATGCGACTCACATGATAGCATTTTACACCGGCAATTACCTTGTCTACTTTAGCCGGATCGTTATCGAAGGCAGCTACTATGTTTAAACGACTCCTTTTACCAACAAAATAGGAGGTAATGGCTTTGCCCAAATTACCTAAACCTACAATAGCCACATTCAAACCTTCTTCAGAATCCAATATCTTACCAATTGCCTGGGTCATCTCTTTGATGTCATAGCCTTTTTTTAACACCCCTGAGAATCCCATTAACATAATATCACGGCGTACTTGTACCGCTGTAATATCGTGCAGTTTGGCTAGCTCATGCGAATAAATATGGGTACGACCTTCATCGAGACAATTCAACAATGTCCTCCTGTATTCGCTTAGCCGTTCTACCGTTTTCTCAGGCAATAATGGCGTTTTCTCGGGCATTTCCATTGTATTGGTATTCTAAGTTATGTGCAAATTTACATTTTTTTACCGAATTTCATTCAATTAATTTGAATTCCCCGTTATATTTCAAATTATAAGGCTCTTATAGCAAAATAAACGCCTTAAAATCTATTGTTTTAAATGAGGCTTCTATTAACATTAACTTAATTTTAAATTAACGATGAGTTCATAAGCAGCGAATACTTTTGCAGCAGTTTAAAAAAGTGTGGTGTTGAAAGAGTTTGCGTTATTGTCTTTATTGTTATTGTGTTCAAGGGTATACTCCGGAAACATTAAAGGCGTTGTGAGGGATGCTTCAACTGGTGATTTGCTGATTGGAGCCACTGTAATGATCGTAGAAAACGAGAAAGGAATGTTTTCTGGCTTCGATGGCTCTTTTGTTTTTAGAAATTTGCAGGCAGGAAAATACCAGATTATATGTTCCTATGTCAGTTATCAAACCCAAACAGTTAGTACTCAGGTTCCCGCTAATGGCGATGCACAAGTTGAGATAAACTTGTCCTCTGTTTCAAAAGATATTTCGGAAGTAGTGGTATATGGCAACAGCGATCTCAGTACCGATAAGAGTGCCCGCGCTTCGGAAAGAAATGCCATGAATGTAATCAATATTGTTAGCGCCAATATGATTGAGCTGTCGCCCGATTTAAATGTTGCTTCTGTTGTTCAAAGAATGTCGGGTGTTACCATGGAAAAGAACAGTTCGGGCGAGCCGCAATATGCCATTTTAAGGGGAATGGACAAACGATATAACTATACTTTGGTAAACGGAATTAAAATTCCCAGTCCCGATAATAAACACCGCTTTGTACCGCTAGATATTTTTCCTGGTGAATTACTCGATCGTTTAGAAGTGACTAAATCGCTTACCGCAGATATGGAAGGCGATGCTTCGGGTGGTGTTATTAATATGATTATGAAAGATGCTCCTACCGGAATGTCATTACAGGCTAATGCCGCAATGGGTTATAATTCAAGGTTTATTAAAAATGATTTTATTGGTTTTAATACCGATAAAATTATTATGAAATCACCCCGCGAAGTAAATGGTAAAACATATGCAGCTACCATGGCAGATTTTAATAATCAAAATGGTGCATTAATATCGCAAAGTTTTTCTCCTAATTATACTGCAGGTTTGTCAATTGGAAACCGATTCTTAAATCGCAAATTGGGAGTTCTATTTGCTACTAATATACAGAACAATTACAGGGGAGCTAATTCAACCTATTTCGACGATCAAATGATCCAGACTGATAAATATATTAGGGTAACTGAGCAAAATGACAGAATTTATTTCGAAAATCAGAAACAATATGGATTCCATATTAAAATGGATTATCAGTTTAATGCCCGCAACAAAATTGAAATGTATACTGCCTATATTGATATGCAGAATTTTCAAGTACGTCAAAATACGGCTACCAGCTTTAAATTAAACTACGATCCTTCTGTTGGGAATTACGACCTATCTTATCAAACCCGTTTTAGAAGCATTTTTCAACAAGTATATACTTCAACATTGCAAGGTAAACATCTTTTGTGGGCAGATATAAATGCTCAATGGAGTTTGGTTTATTCAATTGCAAAAAACAGAATGCCGGAGCAAACCCATATCAATATTGATAATTTGGTGCAGAATAATGTTGATAACATTTATGCCGATGCCGATGGATCAACCCGAAGGTGGGAGCATAATTCAGATAGGGACTATGCGGGATATCTAAATTTTTCGAAGAAATTTTTGATTTCGGATATTCCTTTGAATATTAAATCAGGTGCTTTATACAGAAATAAATCAAGAACCAATTCATATGTTAATTATCGCTTTAAACCCGTTAATGGCGATCAACGATATGGATTGCATTATGAAACCCTTGATGAAATTTCATGGACACTTTTTACCCCTTCTGGTAGTGTTGGCCCATTAGAATATGATGCACATGAAAACATTTTTTCTACCTATATTATGGCATCCATAGAATATGAAAATCTTTTTTTCAATGCGGGAATTCGTGATGAATTCACCGACCAGGGCTATTACATGCATTTTCCAAATGCTGGCGAAAGCCCAGATGGATCACAAGTTTATAGTGATATTCTTCCTTCTGCCCAATTCAAATATTCTCCTAATAAAAAAAGTAATATAAGGTTAACTTATTTTAAATCGGTAAACCGTCCCGGATTTTTTGAAATTGTACCCTATCAAATAATCAACGAAGATTATGATGAATTTGGAAATAAAAATCTGAAAAGAGCCAAAATTGATAATTTGGATATGAGGTTTGAATATTTTCCTAAACCCACCGAACAATTAATGGCGGGTATATTTTATAAAAAATTAAAGGATCCTATTGAATTTGCTTTTTATACGGTAAACAGCCGGCAATGGGGTTATATGCCAATCAATTTTGGCGTTGCAAATAACCTGGGATTTGAAATCGATTTTATAAAGTATATCAGGAATGTAGGGTTTAAAATTAATTATACCTATACGTATTCGGCTATTACTACTTCAAAAATTCAATATTCATATGATGAAACCAATACGTTGAGACGAAATTCCTTGGATCAAATCAGGCCTTTAGCCAATCAAGCTAATCATGTAGCAAACGCAACACTTATGTGTAGAATTCCTCGAATTGGTTTCGATGGTCAAATCTCGTCTTCGTATACCGGTGAAAAAATTACTATTGTTTCGCAATATTATGATTCTGATTATTGGCAAAAACCTGCTTGGATATTTGATGCATCCGCCGAGCAAAAGCTGAAATCGGGCCTATCTATTTTTATTAAGGTAAATAATATTTTAAATGCCCCGCAAGTACTTTTTGTTAAAACTCATAATACATACAATGATAAATTCCCCATGCAAAATCCCCAATCAAATGAAACTCTTATTAGAGAAGATTTCTATGGAAGGGTCTATTTAGTGGGTTTACGATATAAATTTATTCCTAAGTCAAATATTTAAATTAAAAATTATGAAAATTAGAAATTTCTTTTATCTCGCTATGGCTGTTATCACAGTCCTTTCGTCTTGCAAAAAAGATGATGAAAAAAATGATGATCCAAAGTATCCCGCAGGTGCAATAGTATGGCCTAAAGATACTGTGGTTACATTGAGCAATCACTACATTGTGGCTAAAGGTGCTTCTTTATTTATTGAAGAAGGTGTTGAAATCATTCTTGATGATACTGTAAAAAGACCTGAGTTTGTAGTGTTAGGAAATTTGTATTGCATGGGTACTGCTGCTAAGCCTATCAAGTTTTCTTGTGCTGTTGCTTACCGCACCGAAGAAAAAAGATTCAACCGCTATTGGGGTGGAATTATTTGCGGTTACGAATCACAAGAAGTTTTATTGGATAATGTAATTGTTGAATTTGGTGGTGCACAAACTACCGAAGAATCTGCTTCATTCCAAAACCAATTATTTAAAACCGAAACTGGAGAAGGTGTTCCTGGCTTTCATTTCTGTAATAAAGATGGTAGATTTGTAATTCAAAACTGTACATTCCGTAATAATGCTGAAGATCAAATTTATATCACAGGTGGTAAATCAATTGTAACGAATAATAAATTCATCGCTTCAGGTTTTGATGGTGGTGAGGCTATTAATTATAAATCTGATTGCCTTGCCGACGTTTGTTACAATTTAGTGTACGATGCTAATTCTAATGCTTTGAAATTATCAAATAGTGGTTTTGTTGCTTTACAATCTGAGATTATAGCTTATAACAATACTGTTGTTAATACTGGATGGAGAAGACCAAAGAAAAAAGGTGGTTCTATTTGGTTAGAAGAAACAATTAATGCAAAACTTTATAACAATCTAATGTTTGATTGTCGTTGGGCTTGTAAAACTGACGTGGGTAATCCATATGATTCAATTAAGTCAGTAATTACTCCTAATTATTATTTCGCATCAACAGAAACAGGTGTTACTCAATATACGCCTAGCGCAGTTGATGGAATTCTTCGCGGTGCTAGTGATATTTTTAGTGCTACTGCCGGAGATAAGAATCCAAATTTCGAAAGCTTCACTATCCAATCTAACATTGATATCAATGTTGGAACTACAAAAAGTGGTAATATTCCACAAACTTTTGCTAGTTCAATGGACTTCCACCTAAAAAATGGTTCTCCTGCCCTTACAGGTGGTAAAACTGATTTTACCCGTCATTTTGCTTCTACCGGTATTGTAATTAACGGTAAAGCTTATACTTCTCCTGCTCCTGCAGCTCATTTTGGTGCTTACGGATTGAAATAATTTATTTGAGGCTGTTTAAATAGCATAAAACGGTGGTTGAGATGGTCCCTGAGCTGGTTCCTGAGCAGATCCCCTGAGCTGGTCCCTGAGCGAAGTCGAAGGGTAAGTCGAAAGGGTAAGTCGAAGGGTAAGTCGAAAGGGAAGTCTTAACCACCGTTTACTTTTAATACATAACCTCATTTTAAATATTTTTTAACTTTTTAGCATTATTTTTGTTTACCTTCCTAGTAAATTTAAATTCATAGATTATGAAGCGTATGTCCCGTTTGTTTGTGATTACAGGTTTGATATTGTCTTTGACTTTTAACCTAAACTCTCAATCTCAACCTCAACCTCAACCTCAACCTCAGCCTCAACCTTTTTTATTCAAGCCTCAAGATTCGGTTGCTCTTGAAAGTCTGGATGGTAAATTTAATTTTATTATTGCCAATGATTTGGGTAGGAACGGCTATTACGATCAAAAGCCAGTGGCTGAAATGATGGGCGAAACCGCTGGTTTAGCAGGTGCTGAATTTGTTGCTGCCAATGGCGATGTCCATCACTTTATGGGGGTACAATCGGTTTCAGATCCTTTGTGGCTCACCAACTTTGAATGGGTGTACAGCCATCCCGAATTGATGATTCCTTGGTATCCCACTCTGGGTAATCATGAATATAGAGGAAATACTCAGGCGGTACTCGATTATTCAAAAATAAGTAAGCGTTGGCAAATGCCCGCATCCTATTATTCAAAGTCCTTTCAGTTTTCCGATAAGTCTGAAGTGTTACTTGTTTTTATCAATACTGCACCCCTGATTGATAAATACCGCAAAGAAACAGCTGATTATCCCGATGCAGTGAAAGAAAATTTAGATTTGCAAATCAAATGGATAGATGAAACACTAAAAAATTCAAATGCCAAATGGAAAATTGTGTTGGGGCATCATCCTGTTTATGCCGGCACAACTAAAGATATCAATGAGCAAACCGATTTACAAAAACGCATTGATCCTATATTAATTAAAAATAATGTTCATTTATATTTCGCTGGCCATATTCACAATTTCCAACATATCAAAGTAAATAATTCACCAGTAGATTACTTCGTAAATACTTCCGCTTCATTAACCCGCAAAGTGGTGAAAAGAAACGACATGGCATTCAGTAGTTCCGATTCAGGTTTTATTTTATGTTCTGTTGAAGACAATCAAATTATTGTGTCTTGTATTAACAAAACAGGCAAAATTATTTATCAGTATATTAAAAAATAAAATTATTTATTCTTTTATAATTTTGTACAGCTGACTCCCTGAGTCAGTTGTTATTTGGATGAAATAGATACCTGATACCAGCTCATTTATATCTATTGTTTTTTCCTGATAGCCTTGTCCTGATAAATGAACCGATTTTACCGATCTACCCATAGCATCTCTTAGGTAAAGTGTTTGTTCCCCCTCACCATAATATCCAATATTTATTTCAGTGCTTGCGGGGTTAGGATATACTGACAGCGCATTTCCTTCATAAGTAGCAAATCCAATACCTCCTGCTTTCAATCGGTTGTCTTCTAAATTTGAAATGGATGAGCTATAGGGACCTTCTTTTATTTTTAATATTCCTTCGGCAAAACATGAGGCAGGAGTAGTTGCTGAAACCACATAATCTACAGGTCCTGCAGGTACTTGATCATCTCTATAACTATGAAGATTTGACGGAATCGATTCAATTTTTTCCCATCCATTTTTTTGCGAATATCTTAAAATATCATAGGTTTCAACTATAAAACCTTGATAATCGTCCCAAATTAAATTAACGGTATTATTTAAACCTAAATTTAAAACCAAATGCATGGTTTTATGCTCTTCACTTAATGACGACTCTAACCCGCATTCATTTACAGCACTCATCTTATAACGCCAAGCTCTAGATTTAGAATTGGATAGCGTGTCGACAAATTTACTTAATTTTTCGAAAGCTACAGTTCCAATTTTTTGGTAATTACCGGCTTTCGTTGTTTCTTTATAAATGTTGTACGAAGCAACTCCACTGGTTTGAACCTTGTTCCATAATATGAGATTTTTACCTGTGGTACTATCTACAGTAACCACGCAAATAGGCTGGGGTAGGGGTTTGTCACTTTTTAATATGTCTAAAGCTAGTAACGATTCACAATTGTTTTTATCGGTTACTGTAACTGTATATTTACCGGGCAGCACATTCAAGAGATTTTGACTGATGCTGTTGTTCGACCATTTATAGGTGTATGGAGATGTTGTTCCAGATATACTGATATAAGCTGAACCATTGGCATTTATACAGCCAGCGTTCTTGATAGAATCTATTTTTATAATAGGGCCGTCTTTGCTGGTTAAAGTAGCAGCGCTTGTTTTTGAACAATTATTGCCATCGGTAACTTTTATGCCATAGCTGCCAGCAGTTAAGCCAGTAAGATTAGATTCGGTTGCATTGTTACTCCATAAATAGGAATACGTTCCAAAACCTCCGCTTACCAATGCACTTATTGATCCATTGCTATTGCCGCATTGAGGATTTACCGTATTCAAATTGATGATAATACTTTCTGGTTCTTCAATAATATATCGGGCATTACTCTGACAATTTTTCGCATCTTTCACAATTACTTCGTATGATCCGCCTTGAAGCAAACTGATGTCTTGCGAGCTAGATCCATTTGACCAAAGATATTTGTAGGGTAGGGTACCTCCTGTAACATTGATATCAATACTTCCTTGTTTATCCCCAGAACAATTATTATTATTTTTATTGATTAGCTCAAGTTGAGGACCGCCTATATCGCTAAGAGTAGCAATGTCGAAATAACTGAATCCGGTGGCATCTTTTACTGTAACTTGATAGATTCCGGCAGGTAAATTCTTGGCAGTTTGGGTGGTATCTCCATTCGACCATTGATAGCTAATTTTGCCACTCAAACCGCTTACAATAGCCTTTGCACTACCGCTACTGTCGCCGCATGCGGGATGTGTTATATCCATCGCAATTCCAATTGGACCTCGAACAATAACTCTTATAGTATTTGAGTACTCATTCGTATTATAACAATAATTGGTACCCCGTACTTTTATATCTGCTGTTCCGGTATAATCATAATTCCAATAAACAGTAGCAGTATTATAATAGCCATAAATAGAGCCTGCTTCGGGCGGGGTTATATCCCATTCATATTGGTAGATATCTGATTGTTCATTGGTTTTGTATTCTGAATAATCTGAGTTAAATACATCTTTAGGTCCTTCGGGTGTAGTTAATATGGCTGGAGGATTGATCCCTGATTCAATAGTAAATTTTTCTTTGATGGTACAGCCATTCGCATCTTTAATTATATAGTTGTATGTTCCTGCGGAAAGCCCTTCAAAATAGTATGTTTCTTGAAAGCTGACCCCGTTATCCTTTGAATATAGTATGGGCAACGCTCCACCATATGAATAACTATAAATACTACCGCCATTGGCATCGCAAACATCATAATAATAGGTATTTGAAGTTAAGGGCTCAACAGGTACTGGAACGGTAAAATATAAAGCTGATGAAGAAGTATTACACAAGCCACTAGTGGATACCGTTACTGTTATTTCGCTCGAATATAAATCTTTACAATAAGCACCTTTTATGAGAGCCCTGTAAGTGCGTGTAGTAGTGGTTTTTGTTGCAAAGTATGATGTATCGCTATTTGCCATGGATACCCAGTTAGTACCGTTTTTATATTGCCAGGTTATGTTGTTCTGTGTATCGTCTATATTGGATAACCAAAGGTAGAATTCTTCGTTACTACAAACCGCAGGTTCTGTTGATGGATCGCCCCAAATATTCAATGTGGTATAGATATCTCCAATAATACAATCCTCGTCAATATATATTGCTATGGTGTCTGAAACGTGAGAAAATCCTTTTTCATCAACTATTATAGCCCTTACATAATAATAATAATCAAGCGGATCAGGGGCGGGTAAATAAGCTGAAAAAAAGTTGTTTAGGTCCTCTATTCTGCCCCAAGTATTGGAATCGTAAGAATATTCCCAATAAATATCACCCATATAATAACTAGCAATGTCTACTTGAATTGCTTGATTTGGGCAAACAAAAAAATAATCCTGCGCTTGTAAATTAAGAGCACTAAAAAACAGAATAACGCTTATGATGAGACTTCGTAAATGATTTTTCATATTTATACATTTGTTTATTACACAATTGAAGTTCAACAAATGTAGAAAAAATATTTCACTAAAGTTTTTAAAATACGTTCAATTATATTGTCATTTTTTAATATTAATAACCTGCTCATTAATAATTTAACTTATCAATACCCAGATTCTAATTGATACTTTGGTAAATATAAGAAAATTATTGATATCACAAATTTGTTAGGGTGCATAAGAAAAAACGATTCCGACTGCGATTTTTTAATAAAATATTTTGATTTAGTTATC
>JAIFLP010000192.1 GCA_020049015.1 Bacteroidota bacterium
TTACTTCCATTTTGCGTTTCTGGCTTCACGTTTAGTTTAACTTTTCCATCTAGGGTTTCCATAGTAAACTCTCCACCTAATACTGCAGTAAATAGGTTTAGTTCAACGTTTGCATAAATATTATTCCCTAATCGTTTAAAAACTGGATGATCAATAATGGAGAATGTAATGTATAAATCCCCATTAGGCCCTCCTTTTACACCTTGTCCGCCATGTCCGTATATTTTTATTGTTTGGCCATTTTCAATACCTGCTGGAATAGTAATTCTAATATTTTCACCTTTAACTTTTAATGTTTGTTGATGACTTTTGTAGGTGTCTATCAAGTTGAGATGTAATTCAGCATGGTAATCTTCTCCTCTGAATCGAACCTTGTTGCTTCTATTTGCATTTGCAGCTCCTCCAAACATGGATTCAAAAAAATCGGAGAATTCTTGATCACTATAATTTGAATTGGATTCTTGATATTGTTTTTTATTTTCAAAATTGCTAGCATGCTGCCAGTCTCTGCCTTGTTCATCATATTTTTTGCGATTTGCGGGGTCGCTCAATACTGAATTGGCTTCATTAATGCTTTGAAAATTTGCTTTTGCATTTTTGTCATTTGGATTCAAATCGGGATGATACTTCCTTGCCAATTTTCGATAAGCACTTTTAATGTCTGATGGCGTTGCTGTTTTTTCTATTCCTAATATTTTATAATAATCTATATAGGTCATTTAATTAAGATTATATTGTACAGAAATATAGTATTAAGTGCAATTATTAAAAAGCTGAGATCTTTTTATTTTCTTGTTAATTTGATTTAAAAAATTTAAAGGGCTGTGTAAAAAGTCTAAAACGCTTTTTACTCAACCTCTTTTAAGTTCTATGGTTGTATAACTACGTTGTCATCAAGAACAACTGCTGTTTGTGCTAGTGCACGACCATTTAATGAAGCTCCAGTTTGAAAGGTAATACCTGTTTTGGATAAAATTATTCCTTCAAAATGAGTATTTATTCCTAAATTTACTTGACCTGCTACTTGCCAAAAAATATTTTTCGCTAATGCTCCGCCACTAAGTATTCTTTTTGCTGTTATAATAGGTTTTAATGTGTTATCTTCTTCATCTTCGATATCTTTACAGCTTGCCAAGAATACTATTGGTAGCATAAAGGCTAAAATAGTAATAATTGTTTTAAGTTTCATGTTAATGTTTTTTAATAAATGATGAATGAATTATTTTTATTATTCATTGTAAGCAATTTTTTTTCTGTTATACTTTAAAAAATATAACGTATCGAAATTGCACCCCCATCAGCCCAAAAGCCTGAATAACCAAAAAAGTTATATGCGGGTTTCCAGTCAATTCCTATGTTTATTGGAACTTCCAAAAAACTATACTCAAGTCCAAGTATTCCATCAATACCAACCACAGTATATGAATTACCAGTATCGCCCCAATATTTCCTTGTGTAATCTCCGTTCCAGAATCCAATGTGCCCACCAAAACCAATGTACCATTTCATTTGTTCGGTTGAAAATGCACGGCCATGAACTTCGTACAAACCTGTTAATTCTAAGCCTCGCCAACGACTCGAAATTATTCCTTCAAAAGCAGTTCTATCCGAAACAAAATGCTTAATGGTTAAACCATTGGCAAAACCGCCACGAAGACCAACTCCAGTATTATAATTTTGTGCACTGCTGAATAAATAACAGCAAACTGCTAGCATAAAAGTGAATCCAAATTTTTTCATAATAAATGTATTTGTTTATTTAAAATTACTATTTTTCAATCCTATTGGTATATTACTCTAAAAAGATCTTCTAAATTAGGGGTTAGAATAATTTCAGTGCGGCGATTTGCTGCCCTACCTTCTAATGTATCGTTAATTTTAATGGGTTGAAATTTACCCCTGCCTGATGCTGTAATTCGGGACGGATCAAAACCAAATTCATTTGTTAATATCCGTACAATTGAAGTAGCTCTAGCGGTGCTTAAGTCCCAATTATCTTTATACTTATAAGTACTTATGGCAATATCGTCGGTATGACCTTCTATCATAACGGTTATATCATTGCTGGTATTTAACACACCTGCAAGTATTTTTAGTGCTTCCTTACCTTTTACGTCTACAACATCGCTTCCCGGTTTGAATAGTAATTTTTCCTCGAGCGAAACGTAAACTTGCCCGTCTTTTGTATACACACTTAAGTCAGCAGCATCATAATGTGTTAGAGCATCATCTAGTGAGTTTATTAGTTTGCTTAACATTTCTTTTTGTGCGAAAACCAGACTGTTTAATCCTTTTATTCGCATTGCCTGATCGTTAATAGTGAGGTTCGAAGATTTAATGAACATTATCATTTCATTTTGTATCGAATCGTATTTAGTTTGCAGATTCAATTTCTCTGACGAAATATTGCCTATATTAGTGTAGCAATAGTTTAGTTGCTCCAATGTATTAGCGCTATCTTTTTGTAGTTTATTTACCTTAGCTTGCGATGCGGCATATTTTTTACTCGAAACGCATGAGGTAAACACAATACCTGCAACCAAAATATAAAGAATTAGTGTGTAAAGCTTTGAATTCATATGATTTTAATATTAGTAAATGTTATTTCTGCAAAGATGAGCTAAAGTTGCTTAGTTTGATTTACAGAGTTATAGCGAAGAATTGCATATTTCACTTATTGGATTGGTACATTTTCTGCCGGAGTTTATTTTTAATTTTCTGTCATTAAATTGTATTGTTAAACATTTTTTGTATTTTTGTTGTTATGCATGCTTTATAAGGTTTATAAATTTAAATTTTGTCAATTTTTATTATGCTTATCTTATTGATATATATGATCTGAATTGATTTTTTTCACTAAGATGTTTTATTTTTTTAAATTTTTAGAATGATGCAGAAATTTTATTTAATACTATTTTTAATTATTATAATTAATCAATCAGCTATGAATCAAGAAGATAATTATCAATGGCTCGAAGAAGTGAATGGGATAAAAGCATTGGATTTTGTGAGGGAACAAAACACCGCTACTTTTTCTGTTTTAAGCAAGGAGAATAATTATCAATCTATTTATAATAAGAGTTTAGAAATCGCGAATTCCCCTGAAAAAATTGCAGAGCCTACAATTATTGATAGTTTTGTTTATAATTTATGGAAAGATAATCAGCATGTAAGAGGATTATGGAGAAGATGTAGATTAAATGATTATACAAATGGAAATCCCCAATGGGAAACCCTACTTGATATCGATGCCCTTTCTTTACAGGATAATGTTAAATGGGTTTTGAAGGGCGCTTCGGGATTGTATCCTACCTATAATAAATTTTTAGTTCAACTTTCTAATGGTGGTGGCGATGCTGTAATTACAAAAGAATTTGATGGTGATAAAAAACAGTTTATTAGTAATGGATTTTTTATTGATGAATCAAAGGGTAATTCAGCTTATGTGAATGAAAATACAATCATTGTTTCTTCCAATTTTGGTGAAGGAACCATGACTAAATCTGGCTATCCACGGCAGGTGAAATTATGGAATAGAGGCACTTTGCTTCAAGATGCTCAATTGATTTTTGAAGGTTCTGTTGATGATGTTCGATCTGTAGGTTTTGTATTGCATGATGAAATGACTTCGTATATTGCTATTGAAAGATCATTAACTTTTTATACTTCTAAATATTATATATGGAGTGGTAGTAGGCCTATAGAACTTGATATTCCTATAGATTGTAGTATTGTTGGATTACAGAAGAATCAATTAATCATTCATTTAAAGTCTGATTGGGAATTAAATAATTCTATCTATAAATCAGGATCGTTAATTAGTTTAACTATTTCTGAATTATTAATAGGAAATAGAATTGTATCTGTTATAATTGAACCTAATGAATTTACTAGCATATCAGAATCTGTTACAAATACTAGGAATTATTTATTAGTTAGAGTATTAACTAATGTTATCGATCATTTGTATAGCTTCACTTTTATTAATGAAAAGTGGGTTCAGCAAAAGGTTTATACTCCTGAATTTGGTGCTATTGTTAGAATTTCTGCTGATGAATTTTCTGATCAATTTTTTTTTCAATTCGAAAGTTTTTTGAAGCCTACAACATTATATTTTGCCAATGCAAGTAATAATACATCAAAAAAAATCAGCTCATTACCAGAATATTTTGATGCTAGTAAATACGAAGTAAATCAATATAAAGCGAAATCAAAAGATGGTACTTTAGTTCCTTATTTTATAATCCATTCAAAAAGGATTGCTTATAACAGTAGTAATCCATGCTTATTAAATGCTTATGGTGGATTTGAAATATCAAGAACGCCTTTTTATCTCGGATTATTAGGAGAAGCTTGGTTAGATAAGGGAGGTGTTTTCGTATTAGCCAATATTAGGGGAGGAGGGGAGTATGGCCCTAAATGGCATCAAGCTGGATTAAAAGAAAAACGACAAAACGTATTTGATGACTTTTTTGCCGTTTCTGAAGATTTGATTTCAAAAAAAATAACATCTCCTCAGCATTTAGGAATAATGGGCGGGAGTAATGGCGGTTTGTTGGTGGGTGTAGCTTTTACACAGCGACCTGATTTATATAAAGCTGTTGTTTGCGAAGTTCCATTATTAGATATGCAACGTTATAATAAGCTATTGGCAGGTGCTAGCTGGATGGCGGAATATGGTAACCCCGATATACCGGAAGAGTGGGAGTACATCAAAAAATATTCGCCTTACCATAATCTGAAAAAGGGTATGTTGTATCCTGAACTTTTTTTTATTACCTCCACCCGCGATGATCGAGTGCATCCGGGGCATGCACGAAAAATGCTTGCTAAAATGAATGATTTAGGTTATAAAAGCTATTACTATGAAAATACTGAAGGTGGGCATGCTGGATCTTCAACCAATGAACAGAAGGCAAAATCAAATGCTTTGAAATTTTCTTTTTTCCTCATGAAGTTAAGATAGCTTTACGTTTTATCCTATTCATAGCAGCTTATAAGCTTGTTGTGGAGGTTATCAATTTTTACTGTATCTTTGCAGGATGTCAGATATAGTAAAAAATCAACAGAGCATATTAAGTAAATTGGGTATTCAGCATCTTAATCCAATGCAAGAGGAAGCCCAAATTGCAATACAGAGTAGTGCCGATATCATTTTATTGTCACCTACCGGAACAGGTAAAACATTGGCTTTTTTATTGCCTATTATTGCTGCACTTAACGAAAATTGCGAAGAAGTTCAGGTTCTTATATTGGTTCCTTCTCGAGAATTAGCCATTCAAATTGAACAAGTTATTAGAGATTTAGGTGCAGGCTTTAAAACAAATGCCGTATACGGAGGTAGGGCTTTTTCAAAGGATAGAATAGAATTAAAGCACCGACCTGCTATCCTTATTGGTACTCCCGGACGAATTGCCGATCATTTAAGAAAGGAGATTTTTACTACTAAAAATATCAAAACATTAGTACTGGATGAGTTTGATAAATCATTAGAAGTTGGATTTGAAGAAGAAATGCGCGAAATTGCAGAAGCCCTCCCCAATATTGAAAAACGAATTTTAACTTCTGCTACTCAATTGATCGAGTACCCAGATTTTATAAAACTAGAAAAACCTGTTACTGTTAATTTTTTAAGCGATAGCTTACCTAATTTAGAGGTAAAAACTGTTATAGCTTCCACTAGAGAAAAATTAGAAACGCTGGTTGATTTATTGAGATGTATTGGAAATCATTCCGGAATTATATTCTGTAATTTTAAAGATAGCATCCAGTTAGTAAGTGAGTATTTGTTTGATCATAATATCAAACATGCTTGTTTTTATGGCGGAATGGAGCAAAAAGACAGAGAAAGAGCCCTTATTAAATTTAGAAATGGCACCTACCATGTATTGATTGCTACTGATTTGGCTGCAAGAGGTCTCGACATTCCTGAATTAAAATACATCATTCATTACCAACTTCCACATCGTGAGCAAGAATTTATTCATAGAAATGGCCGAACAGCCCGAATGAATGCCGATGGTACTGCTTATGTTTTAAAGTGGAAGCACGAATATTTACCTGATTTTATTCAGGGTGCTGCAATCGAAGAAATAAAAAAAACTGATGTAGCTCTTGTATCACTATGGGAGACCATTTACATATCAGGGGGACGAAAAGATAAAATATCAAAAGGTGATATTGCGGGTTTATTTTTCAAGCAAGGCAAACTTAATAATGATCAACTGGGTGTTATTGAAATTAAGCAGGACTGCGCTTTTGTGGCTGTACAAGCATCTGTTGCAAAACAAGTGGTTCAATTACTCGATAATTCCAAACTTAAACAAAAAAAGGTGCGGGTTAGCTGCATTTAATCAAAATTAAATACAAAGAAATGAATTTTTCAGATTTAAATTTAACAACTCCTCTATTAAATGCATTAGTTGATCTCGGATTTAATACCCCTACAAGCATTCAGCAGAAAGTACTTCCTGTTGCTATGTCGGGAAGAGATGTTGTAGGTATAGCCCAAACGGGAACTGGAAAAACAATCGCTTATTTACTACCTTGCTTGCGGCAAATAAAGTTTTCAAAAGAAAAATCGCCTCAGGTGTTAATTCTGGTGCCTACTCGCGAATTAGTTGTGCAAGTGTTAGAGGAACTAGAAAAATTATCGAAATATTTTAATATTCGTATTGGTGGGGTATATGGTGGAGTAAAAATGGCAAGGCATACCGCTTTGGTGCGCGATGGACTAGATGTAATTGTTGCAACTCCCGGTCGCTTATTAGATTTAGTATTACACGGAACACTGAAACTTAAAGCTGTTAAAAAATTGGTAATTGATGAAGTGGATGAAATGCTTAATTTGGGTTTTCGCCATCAATTGTTAAGCATATTTGATTTATTACCAGAGAAAAGACAAAATTTAATGTTTTCGGCTACCATTACTCCCGAAGTAGAGCAAATTATGGATACTTATTTTGCTGCTCCTGCTCGTGTTGAAGCTTCACCAACCGGAACACCGTTAGAAAATATTAAACAAGAATCATATAGGGTACCTAATTTTAATACTAAGGTAAATTTACTGGAGTTATTGATTAAAGAAAATAAAGAAATGTCTAAAGTTTTAATATTTTCTGCAACAAAGGCATTAGCGAATCAATTATTCGAAGAATTGGAAAAGCGCATTCCAAAAGGTTTTGGTGTTATCCATTCTAATAAGGCGCAAAGTACCCGATTTAATACAGTAAAACAATTTCGTTCCGGAGAGTGCAAATATTTAATTGCAACTGATATTATCGCCCGCGGATTAGATGTGGCTGAAGTTTCACATGTTATAAATTTTGACTTACCATCTACTCCTGAAAATTATATTCACCGCATAGGTAGAACGGGGCGTGCTGACAAAAACGGCGAAGCAATAGCTTTTATCACAAGTGCAGATCTAAAGTATTTAAAAGAAATTGAATCGCTAATGAAAATGTCAATTCCGGTTAAAGAACTTCCTGAAAATCTCATCCTTTCTGATGTACTCACCGAAGATGAAAAACCGGTAATAATAATGAAAACTCCTACCACTCCTCCTGTAGATAAGGATAGGGGTGCGGCATTTCATAAACGTTCAGCAAAAAATAGTAAGATAAAATTAGAAAAACGGTATATCAGAGAAAGAAAAGAAAAGTATAAAAAACCTATTACTAGAGGGCAGAAGGTGAAAGGGAAGAGGTAATAGGGAAGAGGTGAAAGGGAAGAGGGAAAGAGTGTATTAATTCAAACTTTTGAAAAAAAATGAGTGATTTATCTTCAGTTCGACTTAATAAATATATTAGCGAAAAAGCTTATTGTTCCAGACGCGAAGCCGATAAGTTTATTGAGAATGGAAATGTAATGCTCAATGGAAAAAAGGGAAAATTGGGCGATCAGGTTAAGCCTGGCGATAAAGTTTTGTTGAACGGAAATTTACTTGAGCAAATTCAAGAAAAAAGCTTTATTCTAATTGCATTGAATAAACCTGTTGGTATTACCAGTACCACCGAAACAACAACAAAAGGAAATATAATTGATTTCGTAAATCATTCTGATAGAGTTTTTCCCATTGGTCGCTTAGACAAAGATTCACAAGGCCTCATTCTGCTTACCAATAACGGCGATATAGTAAATAAAATATTGCGGGCCGGAAATAATCATGAAAAGGAATATGTGGTTACTGTTGATAAACCCATTACCGATCAGTTTATTGAAGGAATGTCGAAGGGTGTTACCATGATGGGCATTACCACTCGTAAATGTTTGGTTAGAAAAGAAACGCCTTATATTTTTAGAATTATTTTAACTCAAGGCTTGAACAGACAAATTCGCAGGATGTGCGAGTTTTTTAATTATGAAGTGCAAAAATTAGAACGGGTGCGCATCATGAATATAACTCTCAAAGGGCTGCCTGTTGGCGATTGGCGTCAACTCCAAGATGATGAACTTGCTACACTCTTAAAAACCATCGAAAAATCAACTTCCGAAGCGAAGCCCAAATCAGCGCAGCCAATTAGCCCTAACAAACCTAAACCTAAAACAAAGCCTAATTCCCCTAATAATAGCAAGACAAATAATTCAAATACTACTAATAATAAATCATATTCCAGAAATAAACCTGCCAGCAAGAATTCAAAACCAGGTAATAAGAAGCATTATCGTTAGTTTTGTTTTTATATGCGCTTGATGCAGTGATACTGCTCAAAAACCCCGTTATTAGGCTACGTTGAGATTTATATCCTTTCCGTACTTGATAATCTCACAAACAATCGGATTGTTAATGTGAAAATCTTCTACTCTAAATGGATGAGGTTCAATTCTGCTGTCTATTTTTCTTCTCAATTTCATTAATTCCAATTGAGTTTCGATTATATTATTATAATCTTTCAATATTACTGCTATATCTATATCGCTATCTACATTGCTATTACCTTTTGCGAAAGAACCAAAAAGTATTATTCTTACAAAATCATATTTTGTTTTTACTGCTTCAGCATATTTTGTCGCAATTTCTATAGCATTTGTTTTATCCATGTTCGTATAGTTGAAATTTTGTCAATCCAGCTTTTTGTAAAATCTGGTGTACATAATCTATAAAATTCTTTTTTATAATCATCATATCTTGCGTTCAAATTAAATGAAGTAATTTCATCTAACCAATCTGCATACTCGTCAGATAAATCTATTTGAATTAATTCACACAATCTATACAAATTATGGGTACGCGGTGGATGATCATTAAGCTTTTTCAAATAAAGTGCTTTTAAAAGCTTCTCAGTTGAAATATGACCTAAAAATAAAGACCATCCATACGACTTTGATTTATACAAATCTAACATTGTCTGGAAATCACTATCTGAAGTTTCTATCCAGTGCTTTACAATTTTATCAATATCGATTTTTGGTTCATTCCCAGTCATTTCAATTGTTTTTGTTTCCTCAAATATAGTAATTATTTCAATGGAATGCAAGTGGCTATATTCCTTTTCCAATGCGGTATAACAAATTTAATTATACTATTGAATATTAAAGTTTAAAAATCCTTTATCTAAGGTTTCTTCTATGATAATATCTTCCACAGATGCATATCGGGGACCCTTTTTGCACCATTCTTTAAATTCATTCAAGGCTTTTATTTCTCCAGTTGCAACAATCAAAACACTTCCGTCATTCTGGTTTTTAACAAAGCCTGTTAATCCTAATGCTATTGCTTTAAACATAGTAGATTGACGAAATCCCACTCCCTGAACTTTTCCTTTAACAACAATTTGATAAGTTTTAGTCATGCTGTTTAATTCAATTATTGATGCAAAGTAAATATAATTTTAAGAAATGTATTTTTTTATTGGATTTTTTTTTATTTCTTTCTACATTTGCTGCATCTAATATTTTTGGATGTTTATAATTATTTCGGATATTGTACTTTAAACTTCTGTTGAGTTCTATCAAACAGAAGGATTGTTTATTAACGATGCTAATTGCATCGCTTTAATTATTCTATTTATTTATTTTAAAATTATAAACATCATGAGTTCAGAAGTTAAAAATATACACGAATTCGATTTTGAAGTTATTTGCGATTATTACGCTGCTATGGAACGTCAGGGTCCAGGGAGCAACGATGTTACAATTAAAGCTTTAAGTTTTGTAGAGGGTCTTACTAACGCATCTAAAATAGTTGATTTAGGTTGTGGTACCGGTGGTCAAACTATTACTTTGGCCAATCATGCTAAGGGCGATATCCTGGGGATTGACATATTTCCAAAATTTATCGAAATCTTTAACCAAAATGTGGCTTTAAGAAATCTCAGCCATAGGGTAAAGGGAAATGTTGGCTCAATGGGTGAATTGACATTTTTAGAAAACGAAATAGATTTATTCTGGTCTGAAGGAGCTATTTATAATATTGGTTTTGAGAATGGAATTAATAGTTGGCGTAAGTATCTAAAGAAGGGCGCGCATATTGCAGTATCAGAAGTTTCGTGGTTTACTGAAAATAGACCCGACGAAATCAATACATTTTGGACTGACGCCTATCCTGAAATCGATACCATTCCTAATAAAATGGCTCAAATTCAAAAGGCCGGCTATATTCCCGTCGCTTCTTTCATTTTGCCTGAGATTTGCTGGACTGAAAATTTTTACTTACCTCAAGTTAAAATTCAGGATGATTTCCTTAATAAATACAAAGGAAATAAAATGGCAATTGATTTAG
The DNA here is from genome assembly GCA_020049015.1 of Bacteroidota bacterium. GTDB lineage: Bacteria > Bacteroidota > Bacteroidia > Bacteroidales > DTGW01 > JAIFLP01. Next base: position 10,724 of record JAIFLP010000192.1, read on the forward strand.
TCGAAAACCAACGACATGAAGCAGCATTATACCATAAGTATAAAGATTATTATGGTTATGTTTTTTATATAGCAAAAAAAATCTAGTTATTCATTTGAGGAGGGATTATGCATAGTCCCTCCTTTTTATTGTGGCTTCTGTATTACTAACACTGATGCCGGGTCCCGATATTTTATTTGTTATTTCTCAGAGTATAACCAATGGTGCTAGAGCTGGAATATCTATCGCCATCGGTTTGGTTTTGGGCGTAGTTGTACACACATTTTTAGCTGCTACGGGTGTTACTCTTATTATTACACAGTCGGCTTTGGCATTCACTATTCTTAAATATACCGGTGCGGCTTATTTGTTGTATTTAGCTATTATGGCTATCAAGGAAAAAGCAAAATTGGATTATACAAATCAACATTCTAATATAACACAAAATTGGAAAAGGGATATTAGAACCGGTTTCTTAATGAATGTTTTAAATCCTAAAGTATCCCTTTTTTTTATAGCTTTTTTACCACAATTTGTTAGTCCTATAGGCTATCCGAAAGCACTTCAAATGATGGTGTTGGGATTGATTTTTATGATTCAGGCCATTATTGTTTTTTCTTCAGTTGCTTTATTAGCAGGAAGTTTCACCTCTTGGTTGTCAAATGATCGCTTTTTTCTATATACCAAATGGATAAAAGTGTCGGTGTTATTCACTTTGATTTTTTTGCTGCTGATTTAATTTATTTTTTCTTTAATCGCTTTGTATCGCTTGCCCCAAAATGCATATTTCGTTAATGAGGTATAGACTATAATTCTCTCAAGATATTTGATTTTTAAAGCATAAT
>JAIFLP010000131.1 GCA_020049015.1 Bacteroidota bacterium
TACAATTGCTAAAGGCCTCCAGCCTTTTTTTTGGATTATGCATTTAATATATTATCTGCACAATGAGCAATTTATAATTTATAGGCATCTCACTTCACCTCATCCCTTTCACCTCGTCCCTAATACCTCATCCCTTAATGAATAACAAACATTAAAGTGTTGTATTCAATGGTAATATTCTCTTCACATTTATAATTCTCATACAATTTATTCATTCCCCGCATTAAAAAAGCGTAATGCTTATCGTTTTCAGACGGACAGTAGGAACAAGATTTTAATCTGCCAATGAATGCTGTAAAGTCCATTTTTTGCTGATTCTCAAAAATAAAAAGATCAACTTTCTTTTCTGAAAACAATTCTTTAATCTTCCTATAATCATATTCCTTATGATTATTGATTTTATAATTACTGCAATGTTTTTGAAGAAGTCTCTCGTACCGCTGCATAAATTCGGTTTCATTCTTTCTTTCATTCCAAATCAATGCTATTATTCCCTTGTGTTTTAATATTCTGTTAAATTCTATTTTGCTCATCTCGTTATCAAACCAATGAAACGATTGTCCTGCAACTATCAGATCAATACTCTCACTGTAAAGAAACGTTTGTTCAGCTGTGCCTTTTATAGCTTTGAAGTTTAAGTAGGTAGCAAATTCATTGATACTTACCATTCGCATAGCATCATTAGGTTCTATGCCGTAGGTTTGATAGTATTTATTCACAAAAAGCTTTGAAAGCTGACCGGTTCCACTTCCAATATCTGCAATTATTTTTTCATTGTTTATTCCAAAATGCTTTTCTAAGGTAAATAATATTTGCTCAGGATAGCCCGGCCTGTATTTTGCATAATTTTCAACCAAAGGAGAAAATCTCTCTATAGGCGATAAATATGATGTTTCCATAAATTAATTATTTTGAATTTCACTAAAATCTTTACTATAACTTTTATAATATTGATAATACATACCACGCTGCAGTATTAAACTTTCATGATTCCCTTCTTCGGCAATTCTACCTTCTTTTATAAATAGTATTCTATCGCATTCTTTAATGGTCGATAATCTGTGAGCTATTACTATGGCCGTGCGGTTTTCTAATAAACTCTTAATACTTTTACGTACATTCGATTCTGTAATGGCATCCATTGATGATGTGGCTTCATCCATAATGAGTATTTTGGGCCTTTTGATAATGGCTCGCGCAAATGAAATCATTTGCTTTTCCCCATTTGACAAACTTTCTCCTTCATTGCCTGCCTCTTCATTTAAACGCAAAATTAATTCTTCTGCACCCAGAATCTTTAAGGTCTGTATTATATCTTCGTCACTTACATTTGTATTCGATAGTATAATATTACTTTTTATTGTTCCTGTAAAAATATGAGGTACTTGCGATATAACTCCTATTTGTTTCAGGTAACTGCTAATGCATATTTTATTTAATTGAATATTGTCTATAATTATTTCTCCCGAAACGGGCTCGTAAAACCGACATAATAAGTTTATTAATGTCGTTTTTCCTTCACCCGAAGGTCCTACAAGGGCAATTGATTCGCCTGCTTTTATTTTGAGCTGAAATTTTTTTAATACTTTTTGATTGGCTAGGTAACCAAAATCTACTTCTCTAAACTCAATTTCTCCTTTTATATCTGTATGTAATATTGAGTTTTCATTGTCTTTTATTTTTATTGATTCATCAATCAACGAAAATATTCTTTCACCGGCCGATAATGAACTTAATGCTAAGGAGTATGTTCGCGATAAGTCAAAAACAGGCATAAAAATATTTCTTACATAAGCAAAGAATGCTCCAAATGTACCTATGCTTATTGTAGCTTCTTTAAAACTCATATAACCCCCATGATACAATATTACCCCAGCAACTATCGATCCGCTGAAAACCAGTAATGGTTGAAATATGGCATTATATATTGAGGTGGTTAATGAGGCTTTTTTTAATCTTTTGTTAATACCAGAAAATCCACTGCTTCTGTAATTTTCTATTGCATTCGATTTTACTAATTCTATTGCATTAAGATTCTCTGCAAAATATCCTGTAAGTTCACTGTTGATTCGCCTCGACTCCCTGGCATATTTTAAAATCATGCTGCGCAATTTTAATGATATAAATAATATTATGGGAAGCGATACCAAAACTATGATAGTAAGTTTGAAATTTAAAATAAACATGGGAATTAAACAACCTATTATCATGATTATCGATCCGGTAAAATTGATAAAACCCCATGTCATTAATTCCGATAATCGTTCAGAATCATAGGTCATTCTCGCTATTAACCAGCCTGCCGATGTTTTGTCGTAAAATGAATAGGATAGAAATTGCATTTTTCTAAACATTTCTTCTCTCAAGTCTCGTATAACATGCAGTCGCATTTTTCCTGTATTATTAATTACATATATCTCCGATACGTAATTAAGGGCTAGTATTAGAAAATAGTAAATAGAGAATATGGCAATGGTATGCCATCCGATGTGGAAGCTGTCAGAAAATTTTTCGCCTGAAACATTGGCAATTAAGGTTTCATCTATTAAGTATTTCCAAATTAAGGGCAATATGGCTTCTGTAAATGAATTTACCAGTATGGCCGACAACAATACCCATAACCATAATTTGTATTTTAAGCAATAACCAAATAGTCTTTTTATAAAAGGAAATAAGGCTTTACTTTCAATATATTTAACTTCGTTTTGATGATTGCTTTGCATTAGTTCTATTTAGTTTTATATTGATAGTGCAGGTTCGTTTGCTTTTTCTGTTTGTAAGGTGTATATGATATTAAAATATCCCTTTTCTTTTGCCAACCATTTTTGATCACCCTGCTGTATAACCCTTCCTTGCTGTAATACTATAATTTTATCTGCAAAAATTATTGTCGATAATTTATGCGATATGATCAGGCATGTTTTGTCTTCCATCATTTTCTGAAAGGATTGAAGAATTTTTTGTTCGTTCAATTCATCAATATACGAGGTTACGTCATCTAATATATATATATCGCTTGGCTTAATCAGCAATCTCGCAATTGCCATTCTTTGCTTTTGTCCCCCCGATAAATTAATACCTTTTTCTCCAATAATATGCTCAAATCCTTTTTCATCAGTCCCCAGTATTTTATCAATACAAGCCAATTCCATTACATCCTTCATGTTTTCGGTATTGGCATTATTTTTAAAAGCTTTTAGATTTTCTTTGATACTCGCCGAAAACAATATTGAGTTTTGCAGTGCCACACCAATCTTTTCTCTTAAATATTTTTTCGAATATTCTTTAATATTTCTATTGTCCAAATATATTTCTCCTTCGCTCACATCGTACAGCCTAATTATTAATTTTAGAATCGTTGATTTTCCCGATCCGGTTGGTCCTATTATTGCCGATTTTTCTCCTGCGTGTACAATGAAACTTACATTTGTTAATGCGTTTTTTTGTTGCCCCGGATATTGAAAGCTTACATTTCTGAATTCAATTTTCCCTTCTATTTTTTCTGGTTTCAATCCTTCTTCAAATGAGCTTTCTTTGGGTATGGATAATAATTCTTCTATCCGCGAAAGTGCTACAGAAGCCATCGAAAAATTTGAAATAATATGACTTACTTGCCTGATAGGCCATAACATCATATTGGCGTATAAACCTATACTGAATACTTCGCCAATATTTATATGCGATTTAGATGCCAGCCATATACAGCTTAAATTTGTTATTACAATTTGAACAAATACTATCAAGTTCATTAAAGGCCAATAAGTAGCGTGTAGTTTATTATGCTTTAGTCCGGTGCTTAATCTGGCTTCATTCTGCTTATGAAACGATTGCAGGCTCTCATCCTCCAATGCATAAGCCTTAATTGTTCTAATTCCTTGTATATTTTCTTGTATCAACGTGTTTAATTTATCCGATTCTATTTCATGAAACTCCCATGTCCTTTTCTCTATAGTATAAAATCGCAATGACATTATTACTACTATAGGCATCAAGCATACCGAAATAATAGTTAAAATAGGACTTATTTGGAATATCATAATCAATGAAAAAAATACCATAAAGCCTATTCTTATTACTTCTACAATGTTACCTTGTACAAAACTTTTAACAACTTCAATATCATTCGTTGAACGTTGTATCATTTCTCCTTTGGAATGATGAATATAATGATAAACAGATATTTTTTGTAGGTGATTAAATATCCTATCTCGCAGCTTCGCTAGTGAGTCTTCAGTTGATCGAGCATTGAGAACATTGGCCGTAAAAACCATGAAACTTCTTAATAAAGTTACTATTAAGTATAATATGGAATAGTAGATTAGAATAACAAAAAACGAATCCCATGTAAAAAGCTCAATGCTGGAAATTGGAAATCGCAATATTTCGTTTATACCTAGATTTTTATTTGATGCATGTAAAACCAAGCTGTTAATTGTCCATTCAAACACTTTTGGTTCTAAAACCCTAAAAAAGATAACACCAATAAACAATATTGATGAAATTAAGTATATCCATTTGTTTTTTCCAAGTAATGACGATAGATTTTTGATAGTACTACTTTTTCTTTTCATGCTAAATTATTGAAAAAATTGATTTTACAAATTTAATGCTCATTGGTTTGACGCTTATTAATCTTTTGTTAGTATTAAATTAATGTGCTGAATTGTTGTTGGCTTCAAAATACTAATGATTTTCTAACAATTAACTTAACCTGCCTTAATATTGGATGCTTACTTTTGCTAAAATTTATATTATGATAAGCATTGAGAATATAACCAAAACATTGCCTAATGGCAAAGAGCTTCTAAAGGGCATTTCTTTTAAAGCAGAAAAGGGCGAATTTATTGGTATAATAGGACCAAGTGGTGCGGGTAAAACTCTTACTGTTAAGTGTTTAAATGGTTTGTTGAAGCCTACTTCGGGCAGCGTAAGAATTAAGATACCCAATAATGTTGAAGTAGATATCGCAAAAATTAATCATAAAGAGCTAAGGACTATTCGTCAACATATAGGGGTTATTTTTCAAGGCTTTAATCTTGTAAAACGCCTAACTGCATTAGAAAATGTAATGATTGGGCGATTAGGTCAAATTTCTACTTTGCGCAGTTTATTTTATGGTTTTACCGATGAAGAGGCCGATTTGGCTATGGATATGCTTAAATTGGTAAAGATGGATTGTATTGCCCATAGAAAGGTTGAAAGCATGAGTGGCGGCGAAATGCAACGTGTAGCAATTGCTCGCGCTATGTTTCAGGATCCATTTATGTTGCTGGCCGATGAGCCTATCGCAAATCTCGATCCTTCTAATGCCAAAGCTATAATGAACATATTAAAACCGCTTTCGGAGAAGATGCCGGTTATTGGTGTTTTTCATCAACCTGAAGTAATCTCGCAGTTTTGTACCCGAGTGATTGCAATTAAAGATGGGCGCGTTTTCTACGACGGATCGCCTAAATTATCACCAAATGTTTTGTATCAAATTTATGAAGAAGAATTCAGTAGTGTTGTTTCTTCAAATATTATTCAACAACAAGAAGTAGACGATTTATATGAAATCAAAGTATCTTAAAATATTATGCATACAATAACCCAAACTCAATTATTAAACAGTTCATTTTTGCAACGATTTAAAAGACCTTTGCTTATTGCTATTGTTTTAACTATAGTGTTAGTTGCATCTGGAGTTGTGGTTGGATTTAATATTTCTGATCTCTTCAAGGGTATTCCTAAAGGACTCGAAGTAATCGGTTTTATGATTCCTCCCCAATGGAATGCTTTTGGCGAAATGCTAAAACCTGCTTTAGATACCATTGTAATGGCTTTCTTGGGTACTATCATTGGCACTGTGTTATCGCTCTTTTTTGGATTGGCCGGAGCTGCCAATATTTCACCTAAATGGCTGCGAAATACCAGCCGATTTATTATAGCAACCGAACGTGCTTTGCCTGAAACTGTAATCATTTTAATTCTTGTTGCGGGTTTGGGGCTGGGACCATTTCCCGGAATTATGGCGCTTTCATTGGGTTGTATTGGAATGTTGGGAAAACTATTTGCCGATGCCATTGAGGAAATTGATCAGAAAACTTTGGATGCTATACAATCAACAGGGGCTAATAAATTTCAAATCATACGCTTTGGTGTTTTGCCTCAAATTGTGCCTGCAATTATTGCCAACACCATTTTTCGTTTCGAAATTAATATCCGCATGTCTGTTATTTTAGGTGCTGTTGGCGCGGGGGGTATTGGTTACGAATTATACCATTCATACGGATTACTCGAGTACCAGCGTGCAACTACAGCATTAATTTGCATTTTGGCATTGGTATTTATTACCGAAAGAATTTCAACCTACATGCGTAAAAAAATCCTGGATGAAAATGAGGTTATGAAGCGTGCTGATGCCAAAATCATTGCCCCTTCAAAGAAATTTAAAATCAGTATGTATTGGATTATTTCAATACTCCTTATTGTTACCATTCTTTTTTGGATTTTGCAAATTAACCCTATGGTATTTTTTACCGATTTTCATTATATGACCAGTTTGATTTTTAATGATATGTTGCCTCCAGATTTTGAAATATTATGGAGGAATACCAATATTTACAAAAGTATTTTTGAAACCTTAGCAATGGCATTTTTGGGAACCATAATTGGTGGTTCATTGGCTTTGTTCTTCGCTTTTCTGGCTGCCAGAAATACTACACCACATAAATGGGTGAGTGCATTGTCTCGTTTTTTTATGGCTTTCGAAAGGGTTACGCCTTCGCTAATTATTATTCTTATTTTTATTATTGCGCTTGGTATTGGATCTTTCGCTGGTACTTGTGCTCTTATTGTCGGAACCATTGGAACTTTCGGAAAATTATTTGCCGATTCTATTGAACATGTAGACAGATTAACCGTAGATGCTATTTATTCTACTGGCGCTTCAAAACTTCAAGCCATTCGTTTTGGTATCCTCCCGCAAGCTATGCCTTCAATTATTGCTACATGGTTTTATGCCCTCGATGTTAATATTCGAATGGCCATAGGTCTGGGAATTTTTGGCGGTGGGGGTATTGGTTTTGAACTTTATATGGCAATGAAAGTTCTTAGATATAAAGAGGCTTTAGCTCTTATCTTCTTTACAATTATCCTAGTTAGCTCTATAGAAAAAATTTCTGACTATTTCAGAAGAAGAATTTTACATAACGATAAAATATAAACTTTTAATTTTTTAAATTGAAATTTGCTAAAACTTTTTTCGCAGCTTTTTGCTCGCGCAACTATAAACTATTTACTGCCGGTCAGGTTGTTTCTAATTTAGGGTATTTAATCGAGCATATAGCTCTTACTTGGCTGGTGTATCGCTTAACAAATTCTGCATTCCAAGTGGGAATCCTCTTTTTTATTATGCAAATTACAATTTTTTTTACTTCGCCTTTTTCAGGCGTTTTGTCTGACCGCTTTCCTCGTTATAAAATTCTGCTAGTTACAAATGTTATTCTTGCTTGTGTTTCTTTTATTTTAGGTGTTTTAGTAGTATTTAATTACTTTAGCCTTATTGTAATTCTGCTTCTGCAAATTGTTGCTGGTCTTGCCCGTGGAATTGATAATCCTATCAGAAATACTTATGTAAATGATTTAATCGATAAACCAGAACATCTGATTAACGCTATTACCATAAATTCTTCTATGTTTAATCTGGCTAAGGTTGTTGGCCCAGTTATTGCAGCTTTATTAATTCCATGGATAGGAGAGGGGATTTGTTTTATCATAAATGGTTTTAGTTTCTTGTTTCTTATATACATTATATCTTGTTTAGATCATAAACCTCAATCGGTACCTGTATTTAATTCCAATGTTTTTGCCGATATAAGAGAAGGTTTTCAATACGCTTTTAGCTTTTCTCCCTTGCGAACCACCATTTTATTTATTGCCTTTATCGGATTGATGAGCTTCTCCTTAAATGTAACCATTCCTGTTTATGCAAAATTAATTTTAGAAGGAGGTGCTGATACATTCGGCTTTATTACTACTTTTTCGGGTATTGGTGCCCTGATGGCTGCATTATATTTGTCGCAGAAAAAAAATGCCCTAGGCTTAGATAGAACTATTTTTATTGCTGGTTTTATTTTTAATATCGGCTTTTTGCTCTTTGCTTATGTTGAAAATTTTTTACTCGCTTCTTTATTAATGCTGATTATTGGGTTCGGACAATTGTTGATTTTTGCTTCGGCAAGTTCTATTCTTCAAACTTTATCTGAAAAAAATAAGTTGGGTAGGGTAATAGGTCTGTATTTCATGGTTTTTATGGCTTGTACTACCGTGGGAAGTATTGTTATGGGAAAACTTACTGATATTCTCGGCCCAGCTTTTCTCATCAAAATTGTTTCTATACTATCTATCATGGGTACTTTTTTCTATGGTCTGCAAATTTCTAAAATCCGAAGAAAGGGTATCCGTCGTTTTATTCATTTGGGCATTGATTCTGTAACCTTAAGAAATAAATACTATAATCAGAAATTCAATTTAAAACCAATTTTTAAATATTGATCTAAAATTTACCTAACACTAATAATAAACTAATAATAGTGTACCAATTTTAAAGAAAAAAAATATGAATTCACACATCCTCACAAATTGCCGGATTGTAACACCTACAGAAAACTTTTTAGGTTCAGTTGTAATTGATAATGGCATCATTACTGATGTAATTAAAGATAAAAAATATCAAAATGCCATTGACCTGAAAGAACAATGGTTGATTCCTGGAATTATTGATATTCATTCCGATTATCTGGAAAAAGAAATCCATCCCCGCCCAAGTGCTGAATTTCCAGTTCCTTTTGCTATGCACTTTATGGATGCACGGGCTGCTGCATGCGGTATTACAACTCTTTTTAGTGCCATCAGTTTTTCTCACGATTCTATGAAATCAAGAAATTTTGAGGAGGCTATCGTCCTTTCAAAAATGATTGATGAAGCTTCATCAAATTTACTTATCCGACATTATATTCATGCCCGTCTCGACCCTAATACCGATGAGGTTTTAAATCATTTGCAGGCAATGAAAAATTTACACAATTTGAAAATTGTTGTGTTCAACGAAAATATTCCCGGTCAACGACAATTCCCTATGGAACGTGTTATTGAAATGCGCTCCAGATCGCTTGGTATTTCTAAGGAGGATGCTCTAGTTTTAATTACTAAATTTATTGAAGAAAAAAGTAAAATAAATCATAGAAATGCAATTCAAAATGCATTTGCCGGAATGGTTCCTTTGGGTAGTCATGATGATACCAATATCACGCATGTTGATGAGGCTTTACATTATGGTGCCACACTTTCTGAAATGCCTACTACTATCGAAGCTGCCAGAAGAGCCAAGGAATTGGGAATGTTTGTTTGTATGGGGGCTCCCAATTATTATAGGGGCGGCTCTCATTGCGGTAATCTTTCATGTATCGACACCATAAAAGAAAATTTGGTTGATATTTTATGCAGCGATTATCATTTTCCAACCATGCTGGGAAGCCTAGTTAAAATGTTACTTGAGGGTTACGATCCATCTTATGCGGTAAATTTGATGACCAAAAATCCTGCTGATTACTTAAATATGACCCAAATTGGTAGTATTGAAGTTGGAAAAACTGCTGATTTAGTTTCTTTTGATGTGTTTAATGATTACGGAGCCGTAACCAATGCCTTTGTTAACGGACAATTAAAATATGCCACCAATTATGCCTCTTCATTGGTTGAAGAAGCTCTGCAAGTTGAATGTCAATGCTAAAATAACTTAAAAAGCAATTACTTTTTCGTGATGAATATGTAACAGATAATCAAAATCTGTTATGTGTTCGTCACTTATGTCTGCTCCATTTACAAAATCACTTTGATACACCATTACCTTATTCTTGTTCTGGTTCTCTTGAATTACTTTTTTTGTTTTCATACTTCTCAGTTTAATATTAAGGTAAAGGTATATTTGCTATTTTAACTCTATGTTTATTTAATATTAATTACATGTTTCCTATCTGAAAGAGCTTATAATCCTCACTTAATTTAATGAACAGTTTATTAACATTTAAAATACCTTAGAGATTCAATTTCTTTATAATATAAATCACACTTCCAATAATACATGCCATACCGCCTATTCCTATTGCCATAGCAGCATGAGTCTGATCAGCTATATATCCCATAATTAATGCTAATGTATAAAATCCCATTACCCTGCCTCGCTTCGTATTGTCTACCATTTGTTGAACCAAGGTATTACTGCTTGCTAATTGCAACATAAGTCCCAATCCTACAAATATTAATATAACAAATGAAAGCACAAACGAGGTCGAAAACGAAAAAACAAGCAAGCCCAATCCAAAAAGTAAATTGAAATAGGGAAGAGCTTTTTCTAATCCAGATGAATTCTTACGCGAAGCCAAATAAATAGCTCCTATTAATGCGCCTATCCCCGATGCACCCATCAACATACCAAATGTTTGCGAGTTTCCCACTAACACTTCTTTAGCCACTACCGGCAATATTACAATATACGAAATGCCCATCAAACTGGTAAATGCTAATAGTAGTAATATGCTTTTTATTTTTTTATGTTTTGATATATAATCCAATCCGTCACGCAATTCCTGAAATGGATGCTGCTTGTCTTTTTTATCAGGAACATACTGAATTTTCATCAAGATTAATGAAATAATTACCAACAAATAGCTAATAGCATTTATCATAAAACAGCCCAATACCCCACTCTTAGCAATTATAAACCCTGCTAATGCTGGCCCCACTAATTTTGCTATGTTAACTATGCTTGAGTTAAGCGCTATGGCATTGCTTAAATCTTCTTTATTGTCTAACAGATTTACCATAAACGATTGCCTTACCGGTATGTCAATAGCATTTATTATTCCCAATAAAATACTCAACCATATTAAATGATTTATATTGATGATGCCTATGAATGTCATATAGGTAAGTAAAATAGCTTGTAACATGGCTAATATCTGAATCCATATCATTAGTTTGTATTTGTTTCTCCTATCAGCAATAACTCCTGCCAGGGGCGAAATAATTAAAAATGGTATTTGACCCGCAAAACTTACAAATCCTAATAGAAAAACCGAATCGGTAATTTCATAAACCAACCAGGGCATCGCCAATTTTTGCATCCAGGTTCCTACCAGCGAAATACCTTGTCCGGCAAAAAATAGCCTAAAATTACGGTATTGTAATGAGCGAAAGGTAGTTTGGAATCCCTGTTGAAAATTCATATGTTGCTTTTTACTTTTGAAGAGCAAAAATACCTCATATCTCTTAAAGTTATATTTATAATTTGTTTACATTTAGTTAATGTTCCTATATTTTTAATTTTAATAATAACAAATATCTCATCTATTCATCATTTATCGCTAACATTTTAATATTAATATCGCATTTTGTTTGCAAGAACAACAAAAAACCATGCAATAAAACCCAAAAGGCAAAAATTATACACGAATGAAAAAGTTGATTCTATTGTTCCTGATTCATTTATTAAGCTCGTATGTATATACTCAGAATAATCATGCTATATCTGGTAAGGTTGTTGATGCGGTAAATGATAATGTTTTACCTTATGCTACTGTAGTATTGTATAAAAGCGATTCGGTGATGGTAAAAGCTTTGGCGGCTGATGATCGTGGTACTTTTTTGTTTCAAAATATTTCTGGGGGAAACTATTTCATTAGGTTATCTTATATTGCTTATGAAACACGTTATTTGCAAATTAATTTGCCTGATGATTCAATCACTAAAAAAAATATCGGTACAATAAAGCTTTCTGCATCTGTTAATAAGCTTTCAGATGTTAAGGTAGTAGCACAAAAAAATACTTGGAGTCATGAGGGCGATAAAATGACAGTAAACGTTTCAATGGATCCCGCATCTGGCATCTTGAATATGGCAGATTTGCTAAGTAAAACACCTTCAGTGTCAGTAGACGATGAGCAAAATATTAGCATCAGAGGCCGTAGTGATTTTTTGGTTTTTTACGATGGAAAGCCTTTTAATCCCGCTCAATTACCTTCTTTATCATTGTCTGGTATTGAAAAAATTGAAGTGATAACCAATCCTTCTGCTAAATACGATGCCAGTGGGATGGGAGGGGTGTTGAATTTATATTCAAAAAAAAATACAGGCAATTCGTATAGTGCTCTCGTTAATATAAGCGCAGGTTTTGTTAATAGACGAAAAGGAGATGTGGCTTTTTTTTATGCAAAAAACTTTTGGAAATTCGGATTTTCTGCTTCGTATAATTATATGGAATCTAATTGTTTTAGCGATCGAAAACGTTTGTTTTCTTATAATGATACCAATTTTTACACCAAAGACTTTTTTAAAAGAATTGATGTTAAATACGACCACTTTATTAAGTTAGATGCTTGCTATGATAATAAGAAATGGTCTTTTGGAGGCGATTTGAAATATGGATTTTTTGGATTAGGTAAAATTAAAAAGGGACCTGATGAATCAGGGATTGAAAACTCAGAAACACCTGTAATGACCGAATCAAATTATGTTAATTTTAATTCAAATATTGTATGGCCCTATTTGGAGGCTTCTTTTATTCCCCGCTATATAACCCCAAGTGGAAAGAATAAATGGGATGCTTTGCTTTTCGCTTCTGTTTCTAACGGCTTTAATAATTACATCTTAAATTATTATCATTCTTCTGATTTATCTGATACTCCAGAGTATTTTTTTACCGATTTGATCGGTGAACGCACAGATGTTTCGGCTGAAATAAACTACGAGTATATAATAAGTAAAAAAGTCTCCCTTGAAACGGGCACCAAATCCAAGCTTTTTAAGTCGATGGAGGACTACCGCATACAACTCGATCAATTATTGCCAAACAGTCGTTTTGGTGTTTTTGAAAATGGAATAGGATTTTTACATGCTACTACAACCAATCAAGCCGCTTTTGCTAATATAAAGGCTGAATTTTCTCAATTTAAATCAAACATCGGACTGCGTTACGAAAATTACCAAAGAGTAAATGATAGCCATGAATCCTATCATAAGCTTGCTACAAGTGAATTATTCCCTGTAGTATCCGTTTTATATAGTTTTTCCGATAGCTTTTCTACGGCATTATCAACAGGAAAGCGAATCCATCATCCATATCCCTGGTTGGTTAGTCCGTTTATTCTGATTAACGATGGCTTAAATGTTACTAAGGGCAATATGTATTTAAAACCCGAATGGGGCTGGAATACCGAGTGGCTATTGAATAAATCATTTAAAAATTTTCAATTGGTCAATACCGTTTATTACAGGCATTCATATAATTCTAATACCCAAACGCAAAATCAACTGTTTCACTCATTTTTTATGTACAGTTTTGAGAATGTCCGTTTGCGTGAGTTTCTGGGAAGCGAATTGGTTACAAATATATTGTTGTTTAATAAGGTTAAATTTCAATTATCCCTTAATTATTTTTATAACAGATTGGCGGGCGATATATCGTCTGTGAAAAATTTTGATAAAGCAAACACTTCTTATGAAATAAAAAATAACATTTCTTTTCAAGTAGTTAAGAGCATTCAGATACAAATTTCATCTCATTATATAGGTAAAGAACTTGACCCACAAGGAATTACCATGCCAATCTATTTTTCAAATTTAAATATTAAATTCCCAATTTATAAAAACAAAATATCGGGTTCACTTTATGCTTCTGATATTTTTTATACCAGTAAAATGACTCATTACAATATTTTTGAGAATGAGAATGCGGGGTATTATTCAAAATGGCACAAACCCTATATGATGTTTTCACTTAGTTTTAATTTGAACCAATACAAAGAGGTTTTTAAATCTAAAATTGAATCGCAAAAAGGTGGATTATAAAAAGCTTGCGTTACTATGCTCTTTTGTTGATTGATTTACCTTTTTATTGGCTATATCCATGATCATTTGATAAAGTTTATTCTCTTTATAATCAGATATAAGCAACTTGCTTTCATCATCATTTGCTTTAATTAAACTTTTATAGCCTTCAATTTGTGCCATTACTCCCGATTCAATAAACTTTACTTTGGCTTGCTTGGCTGCAGAATAATCGTGGTTGTTGTCGCCAATAAATAGCATCCTGTCACAACCAATACCGGTAAGTTGAGCAATTTTTAAAATGAGTCCGGTTTTGCTATTCACCATATCTAAGGCGGGCGCAGGGTCATTCTTTCCTAATATCATTGAGAAATAGCCAACTAATTGATGTTTTTCAAGTATCGCTTTTATCAATAGTTCTGATGTGGCCGATACAATTATCAATTGAAAATTTTTAGACAATAGTTTTATATTTTCTTCAACACCTGGCAGCAAGCTTGCTTTTTCAATACTCAAGGCATACCTAATTTCATAGCGGGTTTCTATTATTCTTGATACAAGTTCTGAATTGCTCTGGGCCGAGTTAGTAATAATTGCCTTCAAAATTGCCGGCGCCATTTGATGTGTAATAAAAATATTTCTAATACATTGATGCGTTAATTCCCAATTATCTATTACCGATGCAATATCCTCATGTAACATTTCCTTTTTCAATGTACCTTCCGCATATAATTTGATTATAGTTTGCCACCATGCTTCTACCTGTATCGAAAAACTTGTTACTAATGTATCGTCAAAATCAAACAGCAAGGTGTGAAGGTTAAATGTGCCCCAATGATGCTTGAACCAATTCATTGCACTTTTTATGGCTTGCTGGTTCGGATCGGTTAATTCGTTTAATTCTATTATTTCACTGCTTGCTTTGGTTTTTTGCATGGGTAACCACTGATATTGATAGAGCTTCCCTGCTATTATTTTATTATTATCCATTACTATATAGCCACCATATACGGGCATGCTTTCATAATGTCTTACTTCAGACAATATTTTATTGGTTTTTAAACTAAGTATTCTTTTTACACTTTCTTTTATTTGCTCCGATCGTTCATAGGTTTCTGAATAGGGCGATTTTAATAGGGCTTTTATAACTATTTCAGATTTTGTGTTATTTCTTTTTAGCCATTCTATTACATCCTGACTCAAAACCTTACCGGTATGTCCCAGTAATAAAATCTCTATTTTTGTCCCTTCAAATTCCATATATTCTTTTAACAGACAAATGTGGCCTTTTTTTGTTTTTATTTGGTTTGAATTGCGTTAAAATTAAACTATTTTTTTAACACATTTTAAACATAATACTAATCCTTGGTAATAGAGACCCGCTCATGCTGCTCTTGTGAAAAGCGGGTGCCTGTGAATCCTTTAATGATGCCGAAGCTATGTGGGACTTGAATGACAAATTGTTCAGCATAACTTTCTACGCAACAAAATAACTCATAACTCATAACTCATAACTCATAACTTATAACTCATAACTCATAACTCATAACTCATAACTCATAAACCCTTAATATTTTAATTACCGTAAACTAATGATAAAGCTTTTCATTTACAGGAAATTTAAATCTTACTGAAATGAAAAAGAATATTTTGTTATTTCTAATTACCTTCCTGTTTGTCATGCAGGCATGTAAAAAATCTGAAAAAGCCGATATGGTTTTGCTAAACGCCGATATCATAACGGTTGATGATGCCAAACCATATGCTTCTGCTATGGCTATAAAAGGAGATAAAATTTTGGCCATAGGTTCTGAAAAGGAAATAAAGAAGTTTATTTCTGATAATACAGAAATTATTGATGCTCAAGGTGCTTGCATCACCCCTGGCTTTAATGATGCCCATTTGCATATTTCTCCTTTGTATGCTGAAAACCATATATTGGGAACTGTAAGCCTTATGCCGCCTCGAGTTTCTAGTATGGATACACTAATTGCTCTATTAAAGAGAAAAGCAGAGATAACCCCAGATGGTTTATGGGTAACAGGTTCTCGTTATGATGATATGATTTTGGGTGCACATCCAACAAAAGCAGATCTCGATAAAATATCCGATAAGCATCCGGTTGTTGTTCGTCATTCCAGCGGTCATGTGTCGGTGGTAAATTCCTATGCTCTTAAAATGGCTGGAATTACTCGAAATACCCTTGATCCTCCCGGAGGTGCTTTTGTTCGTGATGCTAAAGGCGAACCCAATGGAATTTGTCACGAAAGTGCTGGTGGGGTAATTCGTAAAGCCGGACCAAAAATGCCTGAACCAAATGATGAGGAAGAGTTGAATGCTTTTATTCACTGCTTGTATAATTTTGCAGCTAAGGGTATCACCAGTGCAGGTGATGCGGGTATGAGTCCTAAAAAATTGAAACTTTTTGAAAGTGCTTATAAAAAGAATTTGCCAGTAAGGATAAACATGATGCTTTCGAATTCCTTTTTAAATCTTGCCGACAGCATTAAAATAGATTCAACCATTGATCCAAATTACCTTCGATTAAAAACCATTAAAGTCTTTCAAGGAAATTCTTTATCGGGTCGTACCTGCTGGCTTAATCAACCTTATGAAATCATTAACCCCAAAACGGGCAAAAAAGACTATTATGGCATTCCTCCCGCACGTTCTCAAGAATCACTTGATTCACTATTTAAAGCCATTCATGATGCGGGCTACCAAATTGCAGTTCATGCCAATGGCGAACGCGAAATAAATATGTGCCTAAATTCTATAGAAAAGGCTTTAAAAGAAAATCCAAGGACTGATCACCGCCACCGTATCGAACATTGCAGTGTGGTGGATGATACTATTCTAAACCGAATTAAAACTTTGGGGGTGGTTATTGTTCCTCATTCTTATATCTATGAGCATGGTTCAAAAATGGAAGAATATGGCGACTATAGATGGGACAGGATGCATCCAAATGGTTCTGCTCTTAAAGCAGGCATTCCAGTAGCAGGTAGTTCTGATTATGGTGTTAGTCAGGCATGGCCTATGCTCCGTATTATGAGCTTGGCTACCCGAAAAAGCCGCGAAGGAAAAATTTATGGTGCCTCGCAAATAATTTCTGTGCACGATGCCATAAAAATATGGACGATGGGCGGCGCTTTTGTTACCTTCGAAGAAAATATCAAGGGCTCGTTAAGTCCAAATAAATTAGCCGATTTTGTATTTCTTTCTAAAAATCCCGAAAAAGTGCCGGTCGACTCAATTATGCATATTCAGGTTCTTAAGACTTTTGTTGGGGGTAAAAAAGTATTTGAATTATAAGTCTATTTTAAAACAAAAGCCATATTTCTTAAAGCCCATGTTTTCATAGAATGCATGGGCTTTTTCTCTATGTTCACTGCTCGATAACGACATCTTATAGCATCCATAATTCTTACAGATTTCAATGGCATATTCCATCAATTTTTTCCCTATGCCCATTGAACGATATTCAGAATCTACTACTACATCTTCAACAATGCCAGAGGGCGCACCTTTATGCGCCAAATTGTCCATGATAAGCAATTCAAATGTTCCTATAACTTTTTGATCCAGCTCCGCTATATACAAATGAAAATTTGGGTATTTTTCAAAGCGTTGCCATACTTCTATGGCTTCATTTTCTTGTAACACATCTTCACCGTCAAACTGACTGTATAAATGAATTAAGCGGGGAATATCGCTAATCCCCGCTTTTCTGATTTGAATATTTTGAACCATATCTTTTATTCTGTTATAAGTCTTAATTGTATAGAAGTTTCAAATTTTTTAGACGGACCTACCAAGATGTTTTCTATTTCAAGAGGTATTGCAATTTCTTTAGCACCCATCTCGCTCGGATTGTACTCAAACTCAATATAGCTTACTGCATTTGGTTTTAATACCATACTTGTAGAAATTTTAATTTCAGTATTTGTCGATTTTGTTTTTATGCTAAATTCTATACCGCTTGTATTTTTTATCATCAGTAACGATTTGTTTCGAATCGATTTTTTAAACAACTTATGCTGAGGAAGTATTTCAATGCTTTTGGTGAAAATTTCTTTAACATAAATTTCTTTACCCATCAATTGATGATTAAACAAAACTGCAGTTCTACCTGCAACCAGCGCTTCCTGTATGGCTGCTTCCGTTTTTTCTTTTGCAAATACCAAGGTCAAACTTCGGTGATTATTTCCCAAAAGATCATAATCGTGATCAATTGGCAAATGCACATCTGAATTCCCCATTATAGTTAAGCTTTTATCGTTGCACCATGCAAAGGCATCATCGTAATATCTCGAACTGTTAACAATTTCAATTCCTTGAAATAGTTTTTCTTTATATAAAAAATCTTGAGTGGCCGACCATTTCCCATACTTCTCTGAAGGATGATTCCAAAAAATAAAGGCGCCTTGCTTTTTTGCTTCTTTTAACGATTCTATTGAATCCACATTGGCTATTAAATTATTATCTTTTGTGAAAATTGCATTGATGTGTCCCATTGGCTTTTTGCGGGTTACTTCGGTTCCTCTGATAACAATAATGTCAAATTTTTCGCCTGCTTTTGCTGCTATATCATATGAACGGTTATGGTCTGCTTTGATATCATTTTCATGCGGACGGTATTCTAAATGCTCCGTAATTGCTATGGCATCCAAGCCTTCGTTCCATGCTTCCATTACCCTAACATCTGGCCATACTTTTCCATCGGAAAAAACAGTATGAATATGAAAATCACATTTTAATGTTTTATAGCCTCCTACATCAGGTATGCTTATTTCATTTCGTTGTTGTTTTTGGGCATTTAAACCGAGTACAATTACAAATAATAAGCTTGCGAGTATTACAATTTTTTTCATGGTTATTTAGTATTTATATTCATTAACATTTCCATACGTTTCTCTTTTAATGGCATTCCACTGTTATCAACTTCAAAAATTAATTCTGCAAGATCTATTCTGATGCGTTTGTGTCGAATCTCTATGGCTCCTTTTCCATCAGTTTCAATTAGCATATACTCCGTTCCGGGGTACAAAATCATGCCTTGCTCTGCATCCATTCTTTCCATGCATATACCCGAACAGCCGGCATTTAGAAATATACGACCTTTGTACCTTTTTACATATGTATTATGGGTGTGTCCACCAGCAAAAATTTGACTTTGATGTTGCTGTATTATGGTGTCAAAAACCGCATCATCTGAGTTTTCTTTTAGTATTCCGCGATTATCTCCAGGTGATGCATGGAAAACATGAAGCTGATAGTATTCGTCTAGTTTATATATGATATCTATGGGTAATCTCGATAAATCTACTATTTCTTCGTTGCTAAAAATTTCACTGCACCATCCTACACTGGGTCTGATAGCATCTTTCAATTTTAAATAGCTTTCACTGTTTCTGTTTGAACGATTTGCATCTATTATAAAATCTTCAGTGTTTCCTCTTACCGATTCTATTCTTTGTTCTTTTAAAATCCGGTAAATTTCTTTAGGATTGGGTCCGTTGATATACGAATCGCCTAAACAAAATACTTTGTCAGCTTGCTCCTTTTTAATATCAAGCAAAACATTTTGTAAGGCAGCAGCATTGCCATGTATGTCACTAATTAATGCTACTTTCATTTGTATATTTTTTTTTTGATTCAAGTTATAGATTTGCTATTTTTCATTTAGAAATACAAAGTTTTTTACATTTCTCGCCATCTTCCTAATGTCATTATACAAACTGTCGTGTGATTCTACGTATATAAGTTGATCTCTTATTGAATCGGGGTACATTATTAAAGCAATTTTTTTATAGGCTTTCCATAATTCTGGATCTTTGATATGAATTTGAAGATAGGCTTGTTTGATTTTTTCTTTTAAATCTGCAGGTAAATCACCTCGTACCGAGATAGGTGCGGGAACATAGGGCTCTGATTTCCATAATATCGTATAAGAATCTGGAGTAATGCGCTTTTTTGCTATCATATAATTTAATGCGGTTGTATAAGTGCAGGTTATATCTACTTTGCCCGATATAGCTGTCATTATTGATGAGGTATGATCTTGGGTAAAACTCACTTTCCTAAAGCTAGTTTCGGGTTCTAACCCAATTGAATTCAAATAATTTCTTGGAAATAAATGGCCTGATGTTGAAGCTGGATCTGCAAAACTTAAACTTAGCTCACTTGCTCTTCTCTTTACATCGTCCATGTTTTTTAATCCCGATCTTGAACTGGTTATGATTGCACTACTTGTAAAACGCTTGCCGTCATTTTCTCCAACCATAACTATGGCTTCTGCCCCAGATCTCTCGGCTGCCATTATATATGAAAGCTCGCCTAATTGTGCAATGTCTACTTTTTTTGCCCGCATGCCTTCAATAACAGCAGCATAACTGGTACTCACAAATACATCAACTTTTTTTATACCTGTCTCCTTTTCTAAGTATCGAGCCATTCTATTGATGTTGTTCATCCGCTCCGAAGGATCATCTCCTCCTGTAAACCCAATTACCAACTTTTCAGGATATGCCCCTTCTTTTTTGCCCGCACAACTTATCAATATCAATGACAATAACAAGTATATTATTTTTTTCTTCATATTATTATTTTTTCTTTAGTGTTTCATTCATTCTTGCTATCTCTCTTAATCCATCATACATGCTATCATGAGCGGCTACAAAACGAATGGAATCACGATAACTATTTCCTTTATAGGTGTAGCGAATATAATTATTGAAAATGGCTGTATCATTCTTATGCATTTCTAAAATGGCTTTTTGTATGCTATTCTTTAATTCAATAGGCAGTTTATTGCTAACACAAATCGGATCGGTATAAAGTTTTTCCGATGTCCAAATGATATTAATTTTGCTACTGTCTATAGCTTTATTTGCCATTAGCCTACTAACCGATTCACTACTGGCAGCACCAATATCGGTATGACCATTGCTTACTGATAATATGGTGGCGGCATGACTTCCCGAAAAAGATACTTTCTTAAAGTCACTTTCCGCTTGAATCCCTATGGTACTCAAAAAGTGTCG
>JAIFLP010000196.1 GCA_020049015.1 Bacteroidota bacterium
ATTCATATACCTTCAATTTGGAATTATAAACCATTACTAAATTTGAATTTCCAGAAATCATACCTTTCAAATGTTTATCTTGCAAACTCGACTGACCAAAATTATCAAATGTTTGAAATAATTTTTGAATATTAATGTTTTGCATATCGGAGTTAATATGCACCAGTAAATCTTTATTCATCTGCAATACTGCAGCTCCATTTCCACTTGCTTTTCCGTCCATCGTTTCTAAAGTTACACTATTCAAAACAAACATGCGGGGCTTGTAGGTAAGCATTCCTTTAACATTTTCGGCTTTAAGTTTATTGAACTGAAATCTATCAATCTTCATATTTAAATTCATGGTCATAAAATCGGGAAAACTGATCTCGCCTTCATCCCCATTAGCTGGTTCGGTAATACTATTCAAAAAATCTTGAAAATCTAATTCCTCTGTACTCATGCTTGCATCAATAGCAATGTTCTGATTATCTTGAAATAAAAACTTATAGCCATTTGAAATATTTCCTGAACCAAAAAATCTATTTTTTCCTATAGAAAGGCTCAATGAATCAAAAGCAATATCTCTATGAATACGAATCTTACCACTCACTGATCGATAAAAAATAGGATCTCTTTTGAATTTAAAATCAACTTGATCGCAAACTGCATCGCCAAACACTTCCCAATTTCCTACTGTAAAAAAATCCAATGATTTATTGTTGTCAAAATTTCCACTTATTTTTGCTTTAAAAGCCATTTTCCCTGCCAATTGTTCTACAGTGTCGATTTTTAAAAACTGCTGTAAGTCTTCTAAATCAACCTTTGCCTCAACCAATGATTGAAAAACAGGATTTTTGAAATTTTTAATAAAGCCTGAAATATCGAAGCGATTTCCCCCTAATTTAAAATCAATATGCTTAACACTCAGAATTGAAGTAATATCGCTATTCGACTTTCCATTGCTAAAGTTTCCTTTAGCAGATATCTGCTGCATATTAATATATGATTGTTCGCGTTCTATCAAACCTGAAAATACTTCAAAATTTGCCTCAACATGCGGGTTCTCTTTTTTACTTAATTTACCAACAATACTTAAATTTATATCTAATAATCCCGATACTTTAAAAACATTTGCCTCACTGAATACCGACGCAGGAATTAAATTTTTTAGTGCTGAGAGATCCTGCTTTTGAGCTGAAAAATGGAGATCAAGAATGGTTTCTGAATGGTTTATAATATCTCCCGAAACAACCAATCTTGCCTTATCAATACCTAAATGCCCGTTTTTGATAAACAAATGATCATTGTCCATTCCAATAAATACCGAAATTGAAGTTGGCAACTTAGAAAAATATACTGCTTTGTCAATGGATAGCTTCTCTGTAACAGAATTCATAGCAATTTCAAAGTCAGTTTTATCATTCAAAATCTTTCCCTTGAGCGTAGCCTCTGCTATAGTAGTTTCATACAAAAATTTTTTTTCTTCATCAAAATAGAAAACACTTATCTGCTCTAATGAGATTAAAGACAAATCAAGCTTAAAACTACTGGTATCATTAGAAAGCGTATCTTTCCAAAAATGATAATTTACTTCTCCATGAATACTTGAAAGCAAATTAATAAAACCATTTTCGATGCTAATTGATTTCAATCGATAATCTTTTCGTAGAATATCTAAAACATTGAATTGAAGATACAAACTTTTCGCATTTAGCAGGGTATCTCTATTCATGTTCTTACTATGCATCCTAAAACCATCTACACCCATTATAGTAATATTCTTAAACTCCAGTGAGGCATATGGAAATTTCTTTAGAATGCTAAAATTAGTATCTCCAGGAATAACTTTAGTGTTTAAATGCTTATTTAATTGCTTGATTACATAATGTGTTACTTCTTTTTCAAATACAACGGTTATAACTATCGATGATATAACTAAAAGAAAAATACCGAAAAGCAAGCCTATTAAAAAATATTTTATTTTGCGCAATATATTCATCATGATGTACTAATTTTTAAAATGCATAGTCAGGGTGTGAATAAATAAGCTTTACATATTCATCTGGTCTAAAATAGTAACGTTTTTTATGTTCCAAATATTTTGGAGGCAGGGCCGGATTATTTTCAACGAACTTCATAAAATCGTATATTTGCCAACCGAAGCCCCGTTCTAAAACTTCCAAATCATTTTGATGTTCTAGCTTTCTTTTCCCTGAAGATGTTATGTAGTGAGCAGTATAAGATAACATTTTCCAAATACTCTTATTTTGATATTCTGCAATATGGCAAAGTTCGTGAGCAATCAATCCAATTTTGGCATTCATGGGTAATTTAAAATAAATTCCAGGTTCATCTTCTATTTCTGTATCTACCAGAATAAAATACCTTCTCTTGTCGCGCTGTAAAAATAAACGTCGGATACTGGGACGAGCATACATTGTAGTAAAAATATTCTTTTTGATGATCCTAATATCAGTATGTCTCAAATCGGGAAATCGAGAAAGTGCAATCATAAAAGGAAACGCAATCAAACTATCGTATGTTTTATTGTTCCCATATAAATTAGTCAGGCTATCTAAACTATATTCAAGGGAGTCAGAAAAATTTCTGGTAGGTATTTTAATTTGAGAATGGATTACCTGGCTGTAAAAAACAACAGTCAGACAAACCATAAAACTAATGCATTTTATCCGCCTCATAATACAAAGGTAAAACATTTGGTAAAGTTCATGATATATCTATGATCTTTTTATTCCTTAAACGTAAGTATTTTGCATGTTTTGGACTTTCAATACGTTGTGAAGAATATATACTGGTATGACCTGAAAACATATATGCAGTAACGCAGGCTAAAGCTATATAAATTCCTGCGTTCATACCAAACAATTCAAATCCCATAATCATACAGGCCAGGGGCGTATTGGTGGCACCGGAAAATACAGCAACAAAACCCATACCTGCCAATAGAGCATAGGGTAAAGGTATAAACCATGCCAGGCTGTTTCCTAACGTGGCTCCAATAAAAAAGAGGGGGGTTACTTCACCTCCTTTAAACCCCGCAGCCAAGGTAAAAGCGGTAAACAATAACTTGAGTATAAAATCTTGTGGCAACATTTCTGCTCTAAATGAATCGGTAATAACATCAAGACCTAATCCGGAATAACGCAATGCTCCAGGAATTAAAAAAAATAATACTATGATAATTCCACCCCAAAATGGTCGCATAGGTGAATAAGGAATCCATTTTTTAAATGCATTTGAAAAAAACAATTGTGTATTCGTGAAAAGCATAGCAGTGAGGCCAAAAATAATTCCGGCCAAAATTACATAAATAATATGCAAGGGAATAAAATCAGGAACTATGGAAATAGAATAAGCACTATGACTTACGCCCCATGCCAAACAAGTAAAATGAGCTAATAATGCAGATAAAAAACTTGGTAAAATAGCCTCATGCCTAATTTGACCCAATGCTAGAACCTCCAGTGCAAATACAGCACCAGCTATAGGAGTTCCAAAAACCGATGCAAATCCTGCACTAATACCCATAATAAGCAATACTTTTCTGTCGCGACTCTTTAAACGAAATAAAGCTGTAAACCTATCGGCGATAGCCGCACCCATTTGCACAGCAGTCCCTTCGCGTCCTACTGACGCTCCAAAAAGATGACTAATTAATGTGCCTAATAATATCATAGGTGCCATGCGAAAAGGAATGACTTTTTTTGGTATATTAAACTCATCAATAACCAGATTATTACCTTTAGCCACCTCTTTACCTGCATATTCGTAAAGCAAGCCTATAAGCAAACCTGCAAGAGGCAATAAAAACAATAACCAGCTATATTCTTGAAAAACAATACCTACCTTGCGCAAGGATACCAAAAATAAAGCAGAAGCAGATCCAGCTAAAATACCTATCAATACAGCAAAAAAAAGCCATTTGAAAAGATAACGCAAAAGAATAATTTTCTCAGTATTCAAGCATTTGTTAACTATTAAAGGAAGCTGCATAAAAACAATTTAAGGCAAAGTAAATAAAAATTTAACAGATAAAGTATATTTTTGCATCAAAATACCAGAACTATGAGAGTAGTAATACAGCGGGTAATTCAAAGCGAAGTAAATATAAATGGCGATGAAATACGAAGAATTCAACAAGGCTTATTAGTGCTTTTAGGTATTGAAGAAGCTGATAACGAGGAAGACAGCGATTGGTTGTGTAAAAAAATTTGTAACCTACGCATCTTTGATGATGATGCGGGGGTAATGAATATTAGTGTTAAAGAAATGGGAGGAGAAATATTATTGATTAGTCAGTTTACCTTACATGCCCTAACGAAAAAAGGCAACCGACCATCTTACATCAGAGCAGCGCGCCCCGAAAAAGCAATTCCCTTGTATGAATACACTATAAAGGCACTTGAACACGAACTAGGGAAAAAAATTCAAACCGGAACCTTTGGTGCCGATATGAAAGTAAGTTTAATTAACAACGGCCCGGTTACCATTAGTATAGATACCAAAAACAAAGAATAATGGAAATAGCAACACTTCAAAAGACAGTTGACGAATGGATAAAAGCATATGGAGTGCGTTATTTTAACGAACTAACCAATTATGCTCTATTAGTTGAAGAAGTAGGTGAAATGGGAAGGATCATAGCCCGCAAATACGGCGAGCAATCTTTTAAAAATAAGGAAGAAGATTATAATTTGGCCGACGAAATGGCCGATGTTATGTTTGTACTTACCTGTATAGCCAACCAAACAGGAATTGACCTAAATGAAGCCATACAAAATAATTTGGATAAGAAAACGAAAAGAGATCACAGTAGACATTTTGAAAATAAGAAAATCAATCCCTGAATCAAAATCAGAAAAGTTTTTCATTACCTTTGCGCAAGATTATAAAAAATGCCAACAGCAACCCATTTATTAATACCCGTACAGGACAGTCTTGCTCCAGTTACTCCGGTTGTTACGCTTGTACCAAGTGTATCCAAGCCTGTTGTAGTGATAATGAAACCCTTTGTAAATAAAAACCCTCATCTTTATTTTTATCCCAAACCCTTTGATCCTGATCGTCCTGACTATCTTGAAGCTACGCAGCAACAAAATGAGTGGGAATTCAGTTTACCCCAATTCCAAAAGATACAAAAAGAGGCAAAAAAAATATATCAGCCGGTTTTTATTGAAACCCATGCTAATAGGGCGAAACCCAAATTAGTAAATCCTATAGAATTGCCTAATCATCAATTCAATAACTTTAGCTTCATTATGTTATTAATTTGCTTAGCATTAACTGCTTATGCTGTACAGTCAATAGGTAAATATATTGATCAAATGCTCCTTTCTCCATTTAAATATCAAGCAGTTAATAGATTATATCAACTTCGAAATGCTTATTTCGAAAAAATATCATCCTTGCTTAACTATTTATTCATCATAACAGCTAGTTTATTTTTTGTTGCTGTACTTAGGTATTTTAATTTAAAACCCGATTATATATCAGAATTTCAATTGTTTGCATTTTGTGTAATGTTTATTCTCCTTTTTTATGCTTTTAAATTAATTGCTAATCAATTAGTTTCGTGGTTATTTAATAAACGAAATGCCATGAAAGAGTATAATTACAATATTTTTCTCAGCTTCAAAATATTGGGATTGCTTATGATACCTATAACTATGGCTATAATATACTTACCAGAAAAGTACAAAGCTTACGCACTTTATGCTGGCATTTTTATTATCATTATACAATATGTAGTTCTTATCATTAGGGCATTACGAATAATTTTAATAAAAGAATTTTTATTATTCTACACATTGTTGTATCTTTGCACCGTTGAAATATTGCCTGTAGTTCTGATTATCAAATTCTCATTAAATACATATAGCTAAGATAAATAAGAGGTTTTACTTAAAATTTGTAGCTTTGAAAATCAAAAAAATCCTTGTAACGCAAAATCAGCCCGATTCGGAAAAATGGCCGTATAATGAGCTGGCAACCAAGAACAATTTAAAAATAGATTTTAGACCTTTTATTCAAATAGAAGGAATTAGCTTAAAAGAATTTCGGCAATCAAAAATAGACATCTTAGAGCATACTGCAGTTATTTTCTCCAGTAAAACAGCCATCGATCATTTTTTCAGAATCTGTGAAGAAGCCAGGGTAACCATTCCTGATACTATGAAATACTTTTGCGTATCAGAATCAGTAGCCTTTTATCTACAGAAATATATCGTTTATAGAAAAAGAAAAATATTCTACGGAAAATCATCCATTAAAGACATGGAAGATCTCTTTCAAAAACACAAAGAAGACAAATACTTGCTGCCCATATCTGATTCGCAGAACCAAGAAATTCATGATTTTTTAACAAAAATAAAAATTCAACATACCCGCAACATATTTTATAGAACGGTAAGCAGCAAAATTGATGAAAACGAAATCAATTACGATGTTTTGGTTTTTTATAGTCCATCAGGTGTAAAATCTTTGATTGAAAATTTTCCTGATTTTAAACAAAACGATATCAAAATTGCCTCATTTGGAAATACAACAGCCAAAGCAATACAGGATGCTGGTTTTCGTATAGATATCAAAGCGCCTATTCCCGAAGCGCCTTCTATGACAATGGCACTTGAAACTTTCATTAAAGAACATAATAAAAATAATAAAAAATAAATGCCTTTGCTTTGTCTGTAAAAATGTATACTTTTTCAAAAGAAGAAAGGTTATGCAGCCATAAATTACTGAACGAATTATTTACCAACGGAAATAGTTTATACCTACACCCTTTTAAAATCAGATTTCTAGATTGTATCCATGAGGAAGGTTATCCCGCAAAGGTTGTTTTCTCAGTTAGTAAGCGTAATTTTAAAAAAGCTGTTCACCGCAATAGAATTAAACGCATGTGCCGTGAAGCATATCGTTTATTTAAACCTGAATTCTACCAATTACTTGTTGAAAAGAATAAATCCATAGCCTTAGCTGTAGTATATGTAGCCCGTGAAGAAATTCCTTTTGAAATCATCAATAAAAAACTGATTCAGATATTGAAAAAAACATGTCTTTAATAAAAAAAATAATCATACTGCCTTTTATTTTGCTTGTTAAAGCATATCAATACTTTATTTCACCCTTAATACCTCCCGCATGCCGCTACCATCCAACCTGTTCGCAATATAGCATTGATGCACTAAAAAAACATGGATTATTCAAAGGTTTATGGCTTTCTGTTAAGCGCATTTCTCGTTGTCATCCATGGGGGGGTCATGGTTTTGATCCAGTGCCATAATTAATGATTTGAAACTAATGGACGATAAAAAACAATTACTACTTTTAAGCAATTCTACTCAAGTAGGCGAAGCTTATCTGTCATTTGCCAAACAACCTATAATAGATTTTCTAAACCATAGAACTCTTAACATCTGCTTTATTCCCTTTGCTGCGGTAAGCTTTAGTACAGAAGAGTATGTTTCTATACTGGTAAATGCTTTCAAAGACCATTCAAATTTGCATGTTCTCAATACCAGCGAAAATTCTTATGAAAAAATGCTCCATTCTTGTGATGTAATTATTGTAGGAGGGGGGAATACATTCAAGCTTTTATATGAATTAAGATCAAGAGCACTATTATCCCTCATCACTGAGAAAGTAAAATTGGGAACCCCTTATATTGGTTGGAGTGCAGGCGCCAATATTGCAGGCTTAAGTATTAAAACAACTAACGACATGCCCATTATTGATCCAAATGGACTGGATGCATTGCAATTGGTACCCTTTCAAATCAACCCCCATTACACATCTAAAACCATTCCCAATCATGGTGGAGAAAGTAGAGACGATCGCTTAAATGAATTTTTAACACTAAACCCAAACACCCTAATAGCTGCATTACCTGAAGGTTCGGGTTTATCAATTAAAAACAAACAAGTTAGAATTATTGGTGGACCTTATATAAAAATATTTACATTTGGAAAGCCCGCATACGAAATAAAAAATGAAAATGAATTACAATTCTTAATTCAATAATATGGCAAAAGATAGTTTTAAAAACCGGGTAAATGTTGTGTATTCTACCAATCCAGGATTTAAGTATGAAGAAGAAAGCAAAGATCAAGCAGATACTTTACCCAATAAACAACAACAATTAAAAGTCTGGCTGGAGAAGAATGGCCGAGGGGGTAAAACTGTGAGCATCATCAAAGGATTTATTGGCACTGAATCAGATTTGGAAGCCCTGGCGAAAACATTGAAAACGAAATGTGGTACAGGTGGCTCTGCCAAAGATGGAGAAATAATTATTCAGGGAGACATGCGTGATAAAATAATGGATATTTTAATTAAAGAAGGCTACAAAGCAAAAAAAGCAGGGGGTTGATGCATTAATTTATTGACCCAAAAATATCGCAAAAAAAATTGACTTTTTAATATTTTCTTTTATATTTGCTTATCTCACATAGCAACATCAATTAAATATTAAAACTCAAACCCTTTTTATGAAAACATTTCAATTTAGTAAAATGGTACTGGCATTTCTCTTGTTGCTAGTCCCCTTTCATGCCTGCAAAAAGAAATCATTAGACATCGCATTCCATCCCATGATTTCTGCCTTTACTTCAGGAACTATTTCCAATCAGTCTAACATCATTATCCGACTCAGTCAAGATATAGAAAAAGCGGTTGAAATCAATGTTCCAGTTGAAAAGAAATTATTTAAATTCTCACCTTCCATTGAGGGTCAAGCAATGTTCATCGACCAGCGCACCATCGTTTTTAAACCAAGTAAAGCCTTACCATCAGGAACAGACTATACCGCTGTTTTCAACTTGGGGGCCATTACCGATACCAAGGGAAATGCTAAGAAATTTGAATTTTCATTTAGCACTATCTCTCAAGCCATGCGTTATAAAATTGACGGATTTAAAGTATATAAAAAATCAGAACCCAATTTATACAAATATACAGGTATAGTTCGCACTGCTGACTATGCAGAAGCTCAATTATTTGAAAATGTATTAACCGTAGCACCCAGCAATTATAATAAAAGCGTAAAATGGGTTCATACCGAAGATGGTCGTACTCATACTTTTATTATAGACAGTATTGAAAGAAAAGAAAATAGTTATGAAATAAAACTGTCGTTCAGCGGTAAATCCTTTGATAGCGACTTTGAAGATGAATTTGTAGATAATGTTCCTGCTTTAGGTGAATTTAGCCTTATTAGAACTAAAATTATTCATTATCCGGAACAATATATCATTTGTCAGTTTTCCGATCCTGTTTCTTCCAAACAAATGCTGAACGGATTGATACAACTATCAACAACCCAAGTTAGTCATAATGTTGATTTAAATGAAGTTTACATTTATCCACCATTGCGCCAAAAAGGAGAAAGCTCTCTTAGTATTGAAGCGGGATTAAAAACAGAACAGGGTATTGAATTTAAAACAAGGTATCAGGAAACCATTCAATTTGAAGATCTTAAACCTGCGGTAGAAATAATTGGTAATGGCACCATTCTTCCTAATTCTAATGGTTGGGTTTTCCCTTTTAAGGCAGTAAACTTACGCGCTGTAGAGGTTAGAATTGTAAAAATATATGAAAACAATGTGTTGCAATTTCTGCAAACCAACGATCTTGCCGGAAACAGCGAAATCAAAAGGGCGGGAAAATTAATAGCAAAAAAAACTATTTTATTGGGTGTTGAAAGTCCAGTAGAATTAACGGAATGGAATACCTATTCCATAGATTTGTCCAAGCTCATAAAATCTGAACCCGGAGCCATCTACCGAGTAGAATTAACATTCAAAAAACGCCATTCAGTTATTGCATGTAACAATAATAAAATTGAACAACTCGATCCGTTAGAAGTCAAACAACAAGATGAAACGGATCTGAAAAATGAACAAAACGATTATGATTCCTACTATAGCTATTATTCGTATTACGAAGATAGTTATTATGATGGCGATTATTATGGTGGCGATTACGATGATCCCTGCTCTGATTCTTACTACTCAGGCAAATCTGTAGCCCGAAATGTTCTGGCTTCCGATTTAGGAATCATTGCCAAAATGGGCTCTAATCGAGTTGTTACTGTTGCCATTTCTAATCTTGTTACGGCAAAACCTATGTCGGGCGTTGAAATAGATATTTACGATTTTCAACAACAAATTATAGGATCCGGCAAAACAGATCAGGAAGGTTTGGTTGCGATAACGGTAAACGGAAAACCATTTGCTTTGGTAGCCAAAAATGATAGCGAACGGGGTTACCTGAAAATGGATGATGGCTCTTCGCTTTCCTTAAGTAACTTCGATGTATCTGGTAGTCAAATAGAAAAAGGTCTTAAAGGTTTCATTTACGGCGAAAGGGGTGTTTGGCGTCCAGGGGATACTTTGTACTTAAGTTTTATCCTCGAAGACGAGAACAATATACTCCCTCCTAACCATCCGGTAATCATCGACTTATATAATCCCATGGGCCAGATAGCCGGAAAAAAAGTATTGAATGCCGGAGTAAATGGATTCTATTGTTTCAACTTTAATACGGCAGAAGATGCACCCACAGGCAATTGGGGCATATACGCAAGGGTTGGCGGTGCTTCTTTTTATAAAGCCCTTCGCATTGAAACAGTGAAACCCAACCGATTAAAAATTGATCTGAGTTTTGAAGATGAATTCCTTATTGCAGCCAAAAAAATCAATGCCAAGCTTTCGGTAAAATGGTTGCATGGAGCCAACGCTAAAAACTTATCAGCCGATA
>JAIFLP010000081.1 GCA_020049015.1 Bacteroidota bacterium
GTAGGTGCTTTTGCCGAAAGAATTAAATTCAGAGGATTCCTAATCTTCTCTATTTTATGGGCAATTATTGTTTACAACCCAATTGCACACATGGTTTGGTCGGGCGACGGATGGTTATTCAAAATGGGTGCACTAGATTTTGCTGGCGGTACAGTGGTTCACATCAATGCAGGTATTGCAGCTATAGTAATGGCCATTATGATTGGTAAAAGGAAAAATTATTATAATCAAGCTTTTCCTTCTCACAACATTCCTTTTGTAGTATTAGGTGCAGCATTGCTTTGGGTAGGCTGGTTTGGGTTTAATGCTGGCAGCGGATTGGCAGCAGATGGCTTGGCGGCAAGCGCCTTTCTTGTTACACATGTAGCAGCAGCAGCAGCAGCATTTACCTGGGTTATAATGGACTGGATTTACAACAAAAAAACAACTGTAATCGGTATCGTAACTGGCGCTGTTGGTGGCTTGGTTGCAATTACTCCTGCTGCAGGTTTTGTTGATGTAACGGGAGCTTTGATAATCGGATTAGGCGTATCAGTAATTTGTTTCTATATGGTTGGTTTTATTAAACCAAAACTTGGATACGACGATTCTCTAGATGCTTTTGGCGTTCATGGTATAGGCGGTATTTTTGGTGCCTTAGCTGTTGGTTTATTAGCAACTCCTGCTGTTCAAAGTAGTTATTCTGGATTATTCTATGGCAACTCCGAACAATTCACTACCCAGCTTATCGCTACTGGCTTTACTATTGTTTATTCAGGGGTACTTACATTTGTATTGTTTAAAATTGTAGACAAAATATTCGGAATACGCGCTACACAACAAGAAGAATCAATGGGACTGGATGAAACACAACATCACGAAACTGCTTATAGCAATATTGACTAGTTTCATATACATAAATAAAAAGAGGCTGTTCAAATTAAGAACAGCCTCTTTTTATTTTTTAAGAATTTTAAAACTAAGCAAACATTGGGTATTGAACCATCATTTTGTTCACCCTTTTCCTCACATCATTTAAAACACTTTCGTTTTCTATATTCATAATCACTTCATCAATCATGTCTACAATACTAACTATAGCATCTTCCTTAACACCTCTGGTAGTTATGGCTGGTGTACCAACCCTAAAACCCGATGTTTGAAAAGGAGAGCGGGTATCAAAAGGAACCATGTTTTTATTCAATGTAATATCAGCCCTAACCAATGCATTTTCAGCTTGCTTACCATTGATATCTGACGCCTTAGTACGCAAATCAATAAGCATACTATGATTATCTGTTCCGCCCGAAACTACTTTATATCCTTTCGATACAAATACTTCAGCCATTACCCTTGCATTTTTTATAACTTGAGCAATATAATTTTTATATTCATCTGTAAGAGCCTCTCCAAAAGCAATTGCTTTCGACGCAATTACATGCTCAAGTGGACCTCCTTGAATACCTGGAAACACAGCACCATCTAGTAATTGCGACATCATTTTTATCTCTCCCTTAGGTGTTTTTAAACCCCATGGATTCTCAAAATCTTTCCCCATCAATATCAATCCACCCCTAGGACCTCTTAAGGTCTTATGTGTGGTAGTAGTAACAATATGACAGTGAGGAAATGGATGGGTCAAAAATCCTTTTGCTATAAGACCGGCTGGATGTGCAATATCGGCCATAAATAAAGCGCCTACTTCATCGGCTATTTCCCGCATCCTTTTAAAATCCCAATCTCTAGAATATGCTGAAGCCCCTGCAACAATCAATTTTGGTTTATGCTCTCTTGCTAATTGAGCCATTTTTTCATAATCAACCCTTTCAGTCTCTGGATTCAAACCATAAGCTACGGGTTTATATATCAAACCCGAATAGTTAACAAATGATCCGTGTGTAAGGTGACCGCCATGCGACAAATCGAGACCCAAAAATGTATCACCTGGTTTCAAAACTGCTAGCATCACAGCAGCATTGGCTTGCGCACCTGAATGAGGCTGAACATTTGCATATTCTGCATTAAATAAAGTCTTAACTCTTTCTATTGCCAATGTCTCTATTTCATCAACAAATTGACATCCTCCATAATACCTTTTACCCGGATAACCTTCTGCATACTTATTAGTCAAACAGGTACCCATTGCCTGCATTACTTGCTCACTAACAAAATTCTCTGAAGCAATTAGTTCAATACCATGCAATTGCCTTTCTCGTTCTTTGGCAATGAGATCAAAAATAGCGCTATCTTTTTCCATATATAAATTTAATGTGAAACACAATTATTTCAAAACAGAATTCCCAAATTCATCCTATTTATTCAGCATAAAAACGCTTCAATTTTTTTTCGATTGCCTTTTGATTGGCTTGATTTATATCCTGAATAATTCTTTCTATTTCTTTAGTTCGTGTTGCTATCATATCAGCTCCTATAGTTTCAGCATCACTAAAAACAATTCCTTCAATTCTATAGCCGCTATTGGCTAGGGTCATAGCTACCGCTGCATTAAAATTTTTGAAAACAATAACAGTAGGTAGTTCATAAATTGAATATTCTTTAATCGCCAACATTACAGATTGAGAAATATATTTAACCTGATCTTTTCCCAAATAATTAGCGCCCAACATCAATCTCACAAAATCTATCTTAGCTTTGGTGGCCAAATCACCCGATGCTACTAATGCAGCATAAGCCTTATCGTTGGTTTGCATTGACAATTCTATAAATTGGGCAGGAACCCCTTCTAATTCAGTAAGCTGATTCTTTTTCTTACGAATTTTTAACTCCTTCTTTGCATTTTTAAATTCAAAAGGAACGTAATATTTCCAATTTTTAGTTCTTGTATATGATTCTGTAATCGGATTAGGTTTCCAATCGGTAACCGGACGCGTCATTTCCGCAGAGGTAAGACTCAGTTTTCCCGATTCAAAAGAATACAACATGCAATTTATGAAATGCGCCCAACCACCTCCGGTAACAGTATGAATAGCTCTAAATAAACTGTTATAATCTTCCTTATCTTCCATTGTTGTCTGCGAAGCCTTATCAATTAACTCCTTACTGAAATTAACAGGATAATAGGCATTAGCCGCAGTATCACCTGCTTGATAAAGATCTTTTACATTCAATACATAAATGGAATCATTCGAGAGTTCTAATCGAATGGTATAATCTAAGCCCCATTTCATTAGCTTTACCAATGAAGTACTTTGTGACATTGCCTGCAAACAAACAAAGCTTAAAACAATTAAAATACCAAACGATTTTCTCATAATTTCATTTTTTTTGGTGCTAATGTATAAATAATTAGTTCAACTATAAGTATAATACAGCATTAAATTCTCAACATCTTATCAACTATTGATAAAATCCATCAACCGAACCCGACATTTCTTGCAATTTAAGCAAACACCTGTTTCGCTTCGCAATTGATTAAGATTTGCATGGGGATGCTTTTTAAGAATACGTAAAATGGTATCCTTGTCAACATTAGCACAAGAACAAATTATTTCCTTCATTAAAACTGAAATAATACAGCAAAGTTATCAATTTTTTCTAATTTTGTTTGTCATGATAAACGACAGTGAAATTGCATCCAATTCAAAAATGCCTATTTATGAGCAAGTTATAAAACTCATAAAAAGCGATATTGAATTGGGCATTCTAAAAAAAGGAGAAAAAATTCCAAGTATAAATGAAACCAGTTCCGAATACGCTATTGCGCGTGATACAGTGGAAAAAGCATATAAAAAATTAAGAGAAGAAGGTATCATTGAATCGGTTCCAGGAAAAGGCTATTTTGTTTCCAAAACAAGTGTAGGTGAGATTTTTAAGGTTTGCTTATTATTCAACAAATTAAGCAATTATAAAAAGGAAACCTATGACAGTTTCATCAAAGTATTAGACAAAAAAGCCACAGTTGATTTGTTTATATATAATTTTAATATCAAATTATTTGAAAAAATTATTACCAATCATCTGAACGAGTATGATTTTTTTGTTATAATACCTCATTTTCTACATGGAAGTGTTGGTTTAGAAGAAATTGTAAAAAAAATTCCAAAAGAAAAAGTATTAATTATTGACAAAAAGATTAACAGTTTGATTAATGATTATCCTACAGTGTATCAAGATTTTGAGGAAGATATAGTAGAGGCTTTAGAAAAAGGAATTGATTTGTTAAGAAAGTATAAACGAATAAATTTATTATACCCAGAGTATCGAAATTTTTCAAAAGAAATCTTGATGGGTTTTAAACAATTCTGCAACACATATCGTTTTGAATATAAAATAATTGATAAAATTGAAGAGGAGCAGATTTTGCTTCATGAAGCCTATGTTATCATTAGTGATGATGATTTGGTGAGCGTAATTAAACAAACAAGGAACAAAAATTTTAAACTAGGAACTGAAGTTGGTGTTATATCATATAATGATTCGCCCATGAAAGAAATATTGGAAAACGGAATAACTACCATTTCAACACATCATGAAATAATAGGAGAAATGGCAGCAAAAATGCTTTTATCGCGATCGAAAGGAAAAATTAAGATACCTTTCACATTTAATAAGAGAAACTCATTGTAGAATAATGAAAATATATACAAAAACAGGAGACAAAGGGGAAACAAGCCTAATAGGCGGCAAAAGGGTTCCTAAGTACCATCCACGGATAGAGGCATACGGCACCATAGATGAGTTAATATCATTTGTGGCAGTATTGAGAGATGCTACAGAAATTCTTGAATGGCAAGAGATTTTAATTAAAATACAAGATAAATTGATGGTTTGTGCCTCGATACTTGCCAGTGATTGCGATGATTGTAAAGTTAAAATACCAAAACTGACCGAAGCTGACATTGAATATCTAGAAAAGCAAATAGATGAAATGACGCTTGTTTTGCCTCCCCTGCACAATTTTATTTTACCAGGCGGACATTTAGCCGTTTCATATTGCCATGTTTGTCGCACAGTTTGCCGCAGAGCGGAGCGACTGATACTGCGACTGGAAGATGAATTTTTATATAAAGAACTAACAATCAAATATATAAACAGACTCTCTGACTATTTTTTTACTTTATCGCGCTTATTATCAAATCATTATAAAGTAAAAGAAATAAGTTGGCTTCCAAATTTTTAAATTTGATTTTTTTTTTTATATTTTTGCGGACATTTAATAAACCTGTAAATTAAAGTAATATTACAAACATGTATTGGACATTAGAATTAGCGTCAAAACTTGAAGATGCACCGTGGCCGGCTGCAAAAGAAGAACTTATAGACTTTGCCGTTCGTTCAGGCGCTCCTATGGAAGTGATTGAAAATCTCCAGGAGATGGAAGATGACGGTGAAATTTATGAGAGTATTGAAGATATATGGCCTGATTATCCGAGTAAAGAAGATTTTTTCTTCAACGAAGATGAATATTAGGAAGACAAAAACTTGTTGTTAGAAAACTACTTAGCAACTTAGCAACTTAGCAACCTAGCAACCTAGGAACTAAGCAACTAAGATAGCTAAAATCTCACTGTCTAACAACATCATTTTTTGTCGGTCTGAGTTCCTCAAGCCATTTAAAGCCTTTCAATTTCGTTTTATCGGAAGGCGCTAGTTCTACAGGATATAATACCGCTTCTGGTTTGGTAAAGAACTTGATAATTTTTACTTTATTATCTTCCGTAAGTACTTCCAAATCACTGGCGGTAGCAATATTTACACCTATAAGTTCATTTCCGTCCTTAGGGTAATAAATAGTTTGACCATTTCCAGTAACTGTTATATGACTCAATTTATTGTCCTTAAAAAATGCCAGCATTTTTTTACCTGCAATTTGATTAAAATACGAAGTATCTTCTTTTGAAACAATCATAGGACTAATAGGCATTTCCATTCTATGTATTTTTTTATCTACCAGAATTATTGATATTTCATCTGACGTGAGCTGATTCGCATCGCTCCATATTACAGGCTGTACAAACATCCTAATTGTTGAATCGATATCGGAATAAATCATAGAATCACATTTCCCCTGAAGATCATCTTTAAAAATTTTAACATTATAAAATGCCTTCATTGTTTTCAAGTCTGTAATAGTATCGGTTAATGAAACTATAGTATCGGCAGCCACAAATAATGAATCGCCTTTTGCATCGTAAATTACTATAACAGGATCTTGTGTTAATATTAATTTCCCAATATTCTCAAAATAATCAGCATGATCACTCATGCCAATAATACCTTGAACTGAATCTGTAAATAACACATTGTTTTTTGCAGTAGCAAATCCCATTTTTTTATCATAATACATATCATCGGCTGTAATGATCTGAGCTCCATTCTTAATGTATGATCCTTTATAAAGTTGAGCTATTCCCAATTTCACCTTATACCATCCATCCTTAGTATACACATAATTACTATCACTGGTTATATAGGTTGGTCCAACAAAAATGGCCTTCTCATCTGCTGTTGAATATACCATAGTGTCCGCGACAATATTATAATCTTTGCTTTTAATGAGTACCTCTTTTCTGAAATAGAACTTTCG
The DNA here is from genome assembly GCA_020049015.1 of Bacteroidota bacterium. GTDB lineage: Bacteria > Bacteroidota > Bacteroidia > Bacteroidales > DTGW01 > JAIFLP01. The sequence continues at coordinate 6,527 of JAIFLP010000081.1, forward strand.
TTCATTCGCATAATAGTAGCCTATTGCGCTGCTCAATGTATCATTCTCTCCAATAATTTTACCTCCGGTAAGATAATAACCCGTTTTTGAATCAGTGTTATATTCAAAAACATCTGTATATAAAACAGCTTCCTTATCCATAACCCGCACATTATTCTTAAGTATTGCTATTTTTGAATTTCCATCATAACGCAGATAATCACTATACACATTTACCCCTCCTGGCTGCATTAAATGCACCCTGCTGTATGATTCAATAATATTAATATCTGAGAAAAAATATGCGCTGTCACAATACATTAACATGTTGTCGTGCGAAAACTTAACATCTCCTATTAATCTCTTAGCAGTTGAAATACGCTTATCAAATTCAAAAGAATTGGCATTCTCGATTGTAATCTTTTTTTGAGAAATTACAAATATTGGAAAACAACTAAAAAAGATGGCAAAAAAAACATTTTTCATCTTGCTATTTTTTAATCCAACCGATGCTTTCAAAATCACATTTCAAATAGCTTTCTGAAAGATGTATGTATGTAGTTCGTTGTTTTTCAGTTACCCACTGCATTAATACCTTATGCTTTTTATTCTCAATAGCAGCCATTTGCAAAACTTCATAATCCTCCTTTAAATTGGCTTTATGCGGGTTTGATTTCGATTTCAACCTTAATACTTTCATTACTTGAGAAGCACTGGCATCAACACCTAAATAAGGTTCTGAAATTTGACCTATTGCCAAATTCTTGATAATATAATAATCAGAAGCAGACAATTCATCAATATTGAACTTTGATGAATTGGTATTCTGATTGAGCACTAAACCGCCATTTGCACGAGTATCCTTATCATCTGAATACACTAGTGCCGCCTTTTCAAATGAAATGCTATCAGAACTAACCAAGAGTAAAATAGAATCAAGTTTTACTCTTGCCTGTAATATTGCACTTTGCAAAATTTTTGGTTTCATAAGAATATGTCGAGAATTTACCCTGTCTTCTTTTCTTTCAATTAATTGTATGATATGAAATCCAAATTGTGATTCTACAATTTTGGAAACCTGACCCACTTTTAAACTGAAAGCAGCTTTTGCATACTCAGGATCAAGTTCACCTTTTGACATAAGACCAATTTCGCCACCATTCATTGAAGATCCCGGATCTTCAGAATAAAGCTTGGCTAACGTTGAAAATTTTTCGCCATTATTTATACGTCCTCTTAATTCAAGCAATCTTTCTCTGACTTGAAAAACAGCTTCATCTGAATGCTTCGGCTTTATTAAAATTTGTTGCAACTCAATCTGAGAATTGATTAATGGAATGCTATCTTCATGCAAACTATGGTAAAAAGCATCTACTTCGGTGGGTGTAATCTTTATATTTCCGGTTATTTCTTCCTCCATTTTTTGAGTAATCATTTGATCCCTTATATTATCACGCAAATCATCTTTAATTTGTTGATACGACTTTTTAAAATATTCTTCTAATTTTTCTTTAGATCCAATTTGATTCACAAAAATACGCAAGCGCGATTCCAATTGCATTTCAACATTGGCTTCTGAAATTTGAACACTATCTATTGCTGCTTGATTAATTAATAACTTTTGCACAAGTATGTTCTCCATTATATCACAAATCATATCATCGTTTACAACAATTCCTTGTGAGCCCAATTGCAGAATTTGATTTTGAACATCAGAATATAATATAACTCTATTACCAACAACAGCAATAACTTCATCAATAACTAAATTTTGGGCAAAACTACTACCGGAACAAAATAATATGATGAACGAAAAAATTCTCGACAACTTTTTAAACACAAGCATACAGCAGTTTTTTTTTAATATATTGTAAATTTATTATTCCGCTTACCATCTTCAAAAACCATATTTTCAAGTTCGTTGATAAACTTCATTTTTCTTTTATTTACTATAACTTCTCTGATATTATTGCGAACAAAAATTATTGGAGAAATTGTTCCTTTTAGTTGAAACTCGCGAATCATTACAAAATATAAATAATTTTCATCACTTACTTCAATTGTTTTATTATTATTCAAGAACTCTTCATAATTAAGAATTTCTATCGGTAGCATACGGGTAATTTGTTCAAAATACACCCAATTATCATTAAAATAATCATATTTTTTTGCGTATTGATAACAATAACTTTCGAGTTCTTTGATCTCCTCAGGATCATCTGATTTATATAACTCCTTTAAGCGTAACACATTGGGCATATCTTTAGGAATTCGAATATATAACGCTTTTACTATTTCCTTTGTAAGAACAAAATTGAAAATATTCTGATTATAAAAACTATCAATTTCAGCAGGAGTAACTACCGTATCCAATTTTTGGCTTACCATATTGTTCTGATATTTATAAATAAGCAAAGAAGACCGATAATCTTCTAATTGCTTATTTACATTTTTATCTTCTGGAGCTAAATTTTGCTCTGCGTTATACAGCATCAATTGCCTGGCTATCCATTTATCAATATAAGACTTTAAAAAAATAACGCTGTCTTCAGAACCTACTCCTTGCGGCAAGATATCAACAATATCCTTAAGATATAAATACTTGTCTCCTACCCTTGCTAGGGTAACTTCAATTGGTTTCTGTTCTGTTTTATTGCAAAAAAATGTACCAAACCCAAGTATTAAAAAGACAAGAAATTTCATTCATCCTTATTTTATACTGTTAACTAATTCCTTATTTACAGTATAAGGATATTTTGAACGCAATTCCTTGATCCAGTTTTCTTCCAGATGGTTTTGATACTCTGCTGTTACCAATCCTTTAACTTCTCTCAATTCTTTTGATTGTGGATCTTTAATAGATTGATAAGAAAGTACTATATGCTTAGCGTCTTTCTCTGCAACAGCTAATTTTCCTGCTATCCATTCAAATTGATCTACCATGGCGTTATCACCTTTTTCATATAAACCCGATGATATGATAATACATTTTGAATCTTTACTTCCGCAAATTTTCTCTAACATAAATGAATCTGGCAACGCAGGATTAGCCTTTAATGTATTTAAAACTTTTTCGGCTGTATCTTTAGAATTACAAGAATAAAGTTTTACATCGGCACGTTGCTTCCACATAAATTTTCCTTTAATTCCCTGATGAAATTTTTGTAGTCCCGAAGTATCTTTTACAGCCTTCGACCAAACCAATTTATCGGTTATATTAAAAAGCAGTATGCCATCATGATACTCTTGCACTAAATTTCTGAAATCGCTATATTTTTCTTCTAAATGTTTTTTCTCAGCATCTAAAGCAGCTATATCAACAAATGCTTTATACTTTTTATCAATATAAACTTTCATATTGATAGGTTGACCCTTATAGTCGTCATCTTCAACAAATAAAGCAAAATCTTTCTGAGTGTATTTCTTTTTATCAATTACAAAAAGAGGCTTGTTTAATTTCTGCGTTTTGGGTGCTACGTAACTACCTTTAAATACTGTGCTATCAAAAATGGGAAGTATCGCTTCTAAATTTTTAGGAACCTCTTTAAATTTGTAATCATTCTTTGCCCGCATAATCACTAGGTCCTGACCTTTGAAAGCTCTCTCATCTTTTTGAATTCTTTTTGCCAAATCGTCTTTAATTTGTTCAAATGCAGGTAATCCTTTATAGTCGGTTCTTTTAATGATATGCCAACCATAATTTGTTTTAACAGGCTCAGTAATATCTCCATTCTTTTGCAAACTGAATGCTGCATTTTCAAATTCAGCTACCATTTTATTGGTAGTAAACCAATCTAAATCGCCTCCTTTTTCAGCCGACATCCTATCTGTTGAATACTCTTTGGCCAATGTTGCAAAATCAGCACCTTGTTTTAATTTTTCATGCAAAGTGAAAATAATTTTTTTCGCACTATCGGCAATCGACTGATCAGATCCTTGAGGAACTGCTATCATAATATGAGCAGCGCGTATGGTACCTCTAGAAGGTCTTTTATCCATTACCTCTATCAAATGATATCCAAATTTTGTGCGAATGGGATTGGTAACAGTTCCAACTGGTGTATTGTAGGCAACTGTTTCATAAGGATACACCACATTGAATGCAGTAATATAGCCTAAATCTCCTTTAAAGCGGTCAAAATAAGGATCCTCGGTATATTTAGGAGCTACTGAATCAAA
>JAIFLP010000180.1 GCA_020049015.1 Bacteroidota bacterium
GACATACCGTTTCCAAAAGGCGACTTAAAAGGAGTGGTTTATGAGATGGAGGTAGAATAGTTTATATTTTTTTGAAAAACTCATTCCAAATAAATTTCAAAATCTTTTTGCCGGTAGGCCAAGCTTTGAAATTAGTTACTCCATGAGGTCTTGCAATTTCAGTAACAGGAAATTCAGCTCTATTGATTTTTATTAATTAAAAATTATATAGCAAAACAAATATTGGAATTGCATATAACCAGATTATTTTATTTCTTTTTATTACAGAAATCATACTATATAATATTTGCGAGTTTTATTCCTTTATCCACCGCTACATCTGAATTCATATGCTCCCATTCGCCCCATCTGCCCAATCCGATGATGTTGTTTTCTTTTGCCCAATTCAATATGTTTTTTACCGATTCTGGCTTTCCAATGGTATTTAACGGATAAGCATACTCATTAGTATAGTTCCAGTTATTATTTTTTTGTTTTTTGTTTTTCGTGTTTATTTCAGTCCAATATCCTTTGGAATTTCCACAAAAATTATGGCGACATAATATTCGGTGTTCTTCAAGTGATTCATCAGGTAAATACACCCAATGGGCTTTAGTTTCCAAATTATTCTCGTGGTATTCAATTCTGATGGAAGCGTAATCAAGTTTTTTTATTTCTTCTTTAAGCGCATCAGGAGAAATATTGAATTTCATCCATTCTGTCCATGGTATAGTATTGATAATGCAATCTGCTTGATATTTCTGGTTTATAATTTTTGTTTTTGAATCAATTTCAGTAACGGGTGTATTCAATATAATGCGCTCACCTAATGCTTCCCCCATTCTTTTCCACACCTCACCATATCCATATTCTTTTGGATATAGAAATTTGGCATGAGCTGGCATTTCTCCCGCTGGCTTTTTTTCAATTACGCTTTTTAAGGTATCTCTTAATGAAACATTGGGGAGTTTATATAACCAATAGGTTCCTAATTTATCTAGATTACCTCCCCATATTTTTTTATTATATGGGAGCATATACTCTTTTGCAATTAGTGAACCCAGTTTCCATTCTATCCACTCTTCAAATAAATCAGGCATCGGTAAACCTTTGTTACATCCGGCTTCTGCTATTGATTCAACAAAATCTATTTGTTTGTCAATAGGCAATTGAAAAAGATTGGCTTCAAAGGGATAATCCATTTCAGTTGCTTGGTATTGTATGGTAGAAATGCGGTTGAATAACTGCCATTCTTTTTCAGGAAGGAATTGGAATAAAAGTTTTTTTACAGTTTCATTTTTTACATCTAAAAAATGGCCACCCCCAATATCTAGAGGACTGCCATCTACGTTCATGCTTCGACATAAACCACCTGCGACGGCTTCTTTTTCAATTACCAAAAAAGAATCCTCTCCCTTGGCTAATAAGCTATGGGCAAATGCTAAACCTGATGGACCTGCTCCAAGAATAATATACTTCATATGTTAGTAATTAAAAACTGCTATAAACGCCACAAAGTAAAGATATTTTGTCAAATCTACTTCTAAATCACACATAATTTTATTATTTTTCCTTTATTGTAAATGATTCCATTATTTTTAGAGAGTTAGATAGTAAAAAATATGTACATTTGTTTTTAAGCTCAAATTGGTTTAATCAGTAATATATTTGACTATATTTCACTAACATAAGTTTATTTTTTGTATGGAAAAATTAGATTTCGCCTTAATAATACCTTTGGCCAATGAGGAAGAGGGATTTGATATGTTGGTTACGGCCATTAAGAAAGTTTTTTGCCAGTTAAACTGTGGAAAAGCTTATTTGATTGTTGACAATGCTAGTAAGGATGAAACATATAATTTATGCAAAAATATGGCTGAAATTGACAATCGCTTTGTTTTGGTTTGGGCTCCAGAGAATAGAAATGTTGTTGACGCTTATTTACGTGGGTATAAAGAAGCTTTTGTAAATGGGCATGAATATATTATTGAAATGGATGCAGGTTTGTCCCATGATCCTTCTGCTGTTCCTACTTTCCTACGTAGTTTAACCGAAGGGAATGATTGCGCATTCGGAAGTCGATTTATTAATGGAGGTTCTGTAGTTGACTCAAGTTTTAAGAGATTATTTTTATCAAAGTTTGGGACTTGGCTTTCAAATATATTATTAGGAACAAGAATGGCTGATATGACATCTGGATTTATTGGTTTCAAGGCCGATATTGTTAAGATTTTCTTAGAACACAAATTTAAGTCTAAGGCTCATTTTTATCAAACTGAATTGCGTTTTCTACTACGTTATTCAAGATATATAGAAGTTCCGATACATTATTGCTCAGCTAGTCCGCGTGTTTCTAAAAAAGCTGTTTTAAATGCTTTGAGCACATTGTTTTATTACACATTTAATCGTTTGAGATTGGTGTAATTTTTCTGGAAATATTTATTTTTAGATTATCGGCGTACGTATTTTCATTAGAAACGTTTAATAGATATATCTTTAAAGTATCGGAACTATTAATATTTCCTACGTTTAATTCATGTTGCATATATTCGTTCGAATGAATAGTATCTGTATGAAAATAAAAAGTCCCATTAAGGTTGCTGCATACGATGATAGCATTTCCTTTAATCATTGCTGTTGCTCGAATATTTGTAATATTATTTAATTTGTGTAAAATCAGAGTACTTCCATATTTATTCAGAGAGTCAAGTTTAATGCAATAATCTCCTTCATATGGATTTTCATTGCTTCTGGTATTTATATTATCGAAATAATAGCTCCCATTTTCTGATAAATAGTATCTGTTGTCATCTGATATTATTTCTGCGTTACATTTGATGGTTTCGATTAATTGTTCTAGCGGTTTAATGTTAGGAAAATTGCCATTGTTCTTTTTTAATATTAACAATGGAAATTCATCTATTATTATTATCCAGTTATCATTATCATAGGAAAATTTATTTTTCTGAAGTTCAAAATCACTTTCGCTTAGCGGATAATTTGATCCATATGATAGTAAAACTATAAAATCAGCGTCTCTTACAACAGGGAAGTGAAAAACTTTATCTCTGAATGCAAGGTGCGGAACTAAGTTATTTGAAGCCGATACAATTGCCTCATCTGGTATAATGGATAAATTGCTTTTAATTCTTTTTAAGTCTAACTCACTTTTGTAGAATATAGAGTTTAAAAAGTTTTCTTTACTTGTATCATACCAAGTTAAATCTGTTTTTTGCAATTTTATAATAGTTATTGTGGCGGTTAGAATAATGATTAATACGCCTAATTGTTTTTTATATTGAATACTTTTTAAATGGATGAAAGATAGAAAGACAGAAATAGATAATAGAGAAACCACTTCTATGGAGTAATAAGCTATAATGCCCCACCGAACAAAGGAATCGTTATACATTTTTTGAGCCAGTAATGGAATGAACCATATTATATATTGAGGTTTTTTAAATAATATAAAACCACCTGAAATTATATAGACATAGAAAAATTCAATTTTTAAGAGATCATATTGTGAGTTATCAGTATGATTGATGAATAATAGTTTTATTGCTTCAAACGGTTTTGTAATAATGAATTTTATTGCTTCAGGCATGCTATTTCCAATGGCACTATATGCAAAATGATCATAGCTTATTTGATATGTTTTTTCAATGAATGGAATTAGAAAAGTGAATGAAATGATGAAATAGGCTAGTGAAAATAGAATATAATAGATTGCCAGCAAAACTTGTTTTTTTTCTTTTCTATGATCAATTATTAGTACAATGCATATAAATATCAGCCATAAGGCCATGTTTTCCTTTGTAAATAGAATAAAAAGAAATATTATGCTACTAAGCAAGTATTTTTTTGTAGTAAAGAAATAATATATTAGAGGAACCATAGAGGAAGCGACGATTGTATCACTGTAATCCGACGTTAAGGAGCAAAAATGGCCATGAAGCAGAAAGTAATGAAGTAAGGCTAATAATGAAATGAATTTGTCATTAGATTTAAATAGAATTATTTTGTGTACATAATAGCCTCCTATAGCTATGAAAGTAACCATTATTACAAAAAGGGAATAGGTTCCAAATATTGGATTTAATATCCAGTAAAGTGGAGATAAAATAATGAGGGTTAAAGTTAAATGAACTGAAAAGAAGCTTTCTTTTGAAGGATCGAATAAAGAAGCATCATTCATTCTAAAGTGCGCAAAATCATAAAATGCATTGTTGTAAAAACCATAATCAAATGAAAATGTTCTAAAATGATAATGATTAATGAATAGTATAATTAGGTATAAGATACTAAAGCAAATCGTTATTAGTAATGGTAATTTTATTTCAAAACGAGATAGTATTTTTTTGATCATAATTAATCGTATTACAAATGATTGATATCTTATAAAAAATTATTTTGCGTAAGAATTATTTAATCTTTTATTCTTCAATTAGCAAAAATTAGTGATTTAAATATATTGTGACATAGAAGTCGTCGATATAAACAATTTCTTTGTTGGGGTTATAAATGTATAGTTTTATTATTGCATCATCAGGTACAGGAGGTATTAAGAATTCTAATTCTAAAGAATTCCAATTATTATTTTCCGCCCATGAAAATTCACTGCCAAGTGAATATCGATAAAATACCTTGTTGTCTTTTTCTATAGATGCGACTAAAAAGATCTTGGGTTTAATTTCTGAAACATAATATTTAGTATTTATTCTAAGCGAATTGTTTTCTTTAACATTTACCTTATCGGAAATAATTATTCCATAGCCATATTCATCGTTTTTAAGCAAATAGGAATAACTTCCTGAATGTTTAAAATCTTTAGATCTATAATTCTCTGACCCATTTTCGAAATCATTATAATGTACAGGTAAATACTCTTTTATTTCAGTTATTACAATAAAATTACAATTTCTTTCCTCCTGAATTACATTATATTTGAAATTAGCATTTATAATTTCTAATGTTTTGCCTTGTCCTACTAATACTGTGTCATTTACCAACAGTAATTTCGGATTGCAAACTATAGTGTTGATTCCTTTAGATTTTAGAATTTTGGAGTAGAATTCTATTACTCCATTATAGCCATAGTAAGGTACTTTATAATTTTTAAACTTATTATTTTTTCTCATTACAGATGCTTGAATTTGAAAATCATCATCATATACTTCTATGTTGCTCAGTATTATTTTTCTTAAGGGAGCATAGAATATGATTAGAGAGAGTAGTATGAAAAATAAGTATTTTAAATAGACTTTATTATTGAAATACAAATTTATATTTGAAAGTGCTGTTGTAATTGCGAGTGCTGCAATAATCGATATAAATGGAAAAATTGGTGCTGTATACCATGCTAGTTTAGTATCTGCTTTGGAAATAATAAATAGGTATAGTGTAATGGCAATTACGAATGAATAAAATATCTTTGATTTGGATTTTACTATTTCATTCGTTCTAAATAAAATAATTAAGACGCCTAATAAGAAAGGGATTATCCAATAATTAAACTGCCAAATATTTAAATTATCAATATAGTAATTCCATGGTCCTTGATGTCCTTCAATTATTGTTCCAAACCTACCTCCTAGTTCTTCTTTCCAAACGAGTTTTAAATATCCTGGACTTTGAAGTTCTCTTAAAAAATACAATAATAAAATTAAAGTTAGAGCGCTAATACATGAAATGTAGAAATGTTTGTTTTTTAAAATCGAAATCAGTTTTTTATATAGAACGGCTATGATGAATAAAGCTGGAAAAAACAAGAAACCCGCTATACCCTTAGTAATTCCTGCAAATAGTATTGATAGACCAAATATATAGATGTATTTTGTTTTTTCTGTTTCTAAGTATAATATGAAAAAAATTAGAAGGGAAGTTGTAAATAGTGTTAATAGTGCGTCAAAATCCCCTGTTCGCGCAACGTGATAACCAATGAATCCTGCAGAAGTAATGAGTACAAGGGCTGAAAAGTACCCTAATTGTTTTGAATTTAGATGTCGAAAACAAAACCATATAATTAATAGCATTGTTAGTAATGCTGCTATTGCGGAGGGTAGTCTTACCGCTAGTTCATTTGGCCCAAAGATTTTCATAAAAAAAACTTGAATCCAATTCATTAGGGGTGGTTTTACGCTCCAAATTTCTGGACTACCATTATAATAGGGCACTATAAAATTTTTGTTTTGAAGCATTTCAAAGGAACTATTTGCATAACGTGCTTCATCCCAATTTTCAATTGAGTTGGCGTCTAATTTATGAAAAAAAATAAAATACGACAGTATTCCTCCCATAATGAGAAGGGCAATATCTATAGCTTTAAATTTAAAGTAACTATTTAATTTTAATAATCTTAGTAACATCAGTTTTTATAATAATTATAGTTTAATTTATATTTGTTAAAAACGTCACAAAGTAAATATTTTTTCTTACATCTCGGTCGAAAACCCCACCCCGTTTTCTAAATTAATGATTTTGAATTGGTTAAAAGTGTATTCTTTGGAAAATGAATCGGGTAATTTTTAGCAAGGATTTCTTGAATATGGGCAATGCCTATTTTTTAAGATTGTTAAATTTATAACTCTGTGAGTTCAATATGTTCAAATTTCCAAAAAAAAATGGACAAATATTGTATTGTATTCAAGAATTGGACATATATTTGCAATATGTTCAAAAAAAATGAAATACTGAACAGATAGAGAAATGAAAAACTTTGATAGGCTGAAACCTTATAATGATTTGCCCTTATTGCCACCAAATGAGGATATTGAAAATAATCCTGTCATTTTAAGGAGATTGGTGTTGGCATCAAGAGCCTTGGCTACGGTAAATGGTAATTTAAATAGACTTCCAAATCCATTAATGCTTTTGAATACCTTGGCGTTGCAAGAAGCAAAAACCTCATCAGAAATTGAAAATATCTTTACAACCGAGGACGAGTTATATAAAGCCATATCTGATACTTATAAAGAATCAAATATAAATCCAGCGACGAAAGAAGTGCTAAAATACAGAGAAGCACTGTGGGCTGGCTATAAAGAATTGCAAGTAAATCGGAAAATTGAACCTAATTTAATTAAGCGTATTTTTAATCAAATAAAAGAGACTACTTCTGGCTATAGACCTCCGCAGGCTCAGGTTGTAATAAAACGAGGTGAAAGTGAACTTCGCTCAGGAGAAATCATTTACACGCCGCCGAGAGGCGAAGAATTGGTAGAAACATTAATGAATAATTTGATTGATTATTTGAATGATGATGAAAAATACCCAATAGACCCATTATTAAAAATGTGTATTGCACATTATCAGTTCGAGGCAATTCATCCATTTCAAGACGGAAATGGTCGAACCGGACGAATTTTAAATCTCTTATATTTATTTAGCAAAGGCTTATTGAGTCAACCTGTACTATACATGTCAAAGTTTATTATCTTAAATAAGGAGGATTATTATTTTAAATTGGGAGCTGTCACACAGCGAAACTCATGGGAATCTTGGGTTGAATTTATGCTTGAAGCAACTGAAAAGACTTCCTTGATAACTAACAACAAGATTAGTGAGATATTATCACAAATGGATTCAACCCTTGAATATGCAAAGGGTAAGATAAAATGGTATAATAAAGAAGTTAACGAAGCAATTTTCAGTCAACCATACATTAAGCCCAGTCTGATAAGTGGAATTATAGGAAAAACATCGAGGACAACGTTGACAAAATACATGAATGATTTAGTCAATTATAAGATTCTTACACCCAGAAAAGACGGTGTGGAAGTTTTTTATATTAATGAAGATTTATTACGAATATTGGAAGGTAATTAGTAACAAAGCCTAACAATATGAAATGATTTTTTACCTAATATCCATCCCAAACCCCACCCCATTTTCCAATGTTATGATTTTAAATTTGTTAAAAGTGTATTCTTTAGAAAATGAATCGGGTATTTTTTTGTTTTTTCCATTTATGGATAATTCAAATACATCCATCTGCCCATTAATGATTTCTAAATAATCTACTTCTGCGCCTGAGTATGACCTCCAGAAATAGGTTTCTGCTTTTGTTTGAGTATAGTTCAATAGTTTTTTTCTTTCTGCAATCATAAAGTTTTCCCAAATGTTTCCATAATCATTTCTTAGTGAAACCGGATTGAAGTTATTAATAATCGCATTTCTGATTCCTAAATCGAAGAAGTATATTTTGTTTTTCTTGTTTATTTCATTTCTAGGATTTCTTGAATATGGGTAATGCCTGAAAATAATAAATGATTTTTCCAATAAATCAACATACTGTTCAACTGTGTTTTTTGATATTTGTAAGGTGTTTGCCAATTCGTTGTATGAAACCTGTGACCCGATTTGATAGGCCAATAATTTGAGCAAATCTTTAATTTTTTGAGAATTTCTAATTCCCGAAAACTCGAAAAGGTCTTTTAATAATACCGCTTCTGTAAGGTTTTCCAAATATTGTATCTTGTCGAACATATTGGGAAGGTTCAACAATTCGGGATACATGCCAAAGGTCATCATTTCTTCTAGTTTGCCATATAACTCAAGCTGATTGAAATGTTCTGATAATTCTGATATGGAAATGGGGTATAATTGGTATCCCAAATACCTGCCGGCCAGTGATTCTTTAGTTTTATCATTGATTCCTATAACAGATGAACCTGTTATGATGATGCGCAGGTCTTTGAAGCGGTCGTATAATATTTTTAAATTGATGCTCAAGTCCGGTACTTTCTGGGCCTCATCTATAAATAATATATCTATATCTGATGCTATCAGAGCCAGTTTATCACTATCTCTTGATGTCAGTAGGTCAAGATATTTTGTTTCATCTGCATTAATTTCCTGAATTCGCTTATCAGTCTTTTGCAATATGCTCTTTATTAAACTTGTTTTTCCTACTTGCCTGGCTCCTGTAAGAATAATGATTTTATGAAAACGAAACAAGTCGTTTAATATCGTTTTCGAAATGCTTCTGTTGAAAATCATTTTTTATTGCAAATATACAACAAAAATCCTGAATTGACTAAATTCGCCTTAAAATAGTCACCATACTGACTAAATTAGCCTTAAAATCGTCAATAGGATTTATGTGATTCTCGATATACTGTATTATTCAATAAAAAACCATATTTTGATTTGCTTGATTTTACGAATAAGATGCATTAACTTTGTAAAAAAAAATGCCGACAATATTGTTGATTTTAGGATGGCGGTTATATTTTTGGTCTAATGAGGGGAATGAACCTATTCATATACATGCTGAGAAAGGTGAAATGGAATGTAAGTTTTGGCTTGACACTGAGAATTTTGAAATAAAGGAGGCCATGCTGTTTAATATGACTACTCAATCAAAGAGAGAAATAAAAAAGATCATTTATGATCATTTCGATTATATAGCTCTTGAATGGAATAAATATTTTGAAAAGAAATAAGTATGAAGCGGTTTTATAACATATCCGATTTGCATTTCGAGAACGATTTTTTGATTATTAAAGTTGATGGTATTGCTTATCGAATAAGAATAAGCGAGATTTCAGACAAATTGGATAAAGCAGCAGACCATGTAAAAAATGATTTCATAATTTCACCCTCAGGATATGGAATTCATTGGAGGCAATTAGATGAGGATTTATCAATTAACGGCTTGATTCAAAGCGCAAAGAAAAGTGATGCTGCATAACAGCCAATACCGCCAATGTTATACCGTTCAGGTTTAAGAAATTCTTTAGTATTTGGTCTTAATTAAGTATCCTCTTCCAGCCCCCTCAAAATCCTCAAAGCATCCTCCCTGTTGTTTCCGCAAAAGAGTTCTTCCGCTTTAAAACCATCACATACACTCGGGCGTTCAGGTTTTCCAAAAATGGCACATTTATAGTCGTCGGTAAGATGAATACACTTTACCCCGGCAGGTTTTCCGTTGGGCATACCCGGAATGGGGGAGGAGATAGAAGGCGCTATGCAGCATGCGCCGCAATGTGGGCGACAGGTCATACGGACTTATTTTATATCAGGCAATTGATATAGAAACTCAGGGGCAAAATCAGCCCCATTATACCACTCAATTGACCTTGGTGTAAGACCGTACTGCGTAAATTTGCTTTTGTCTTTTAAAGGACCAAATACATCCCCTGTTAGATAAGGTTGTAAATCTACATTTTTTACCATGCCATTATCAAAAGTTAACCTAATAATGTAATCTTGAATATATTCTATATCTATTATTTTTATCATTTAAAAACGGCAAAGTTAAGGCATAAAGTGCTTATTTATCAGCAAATATACAAAATATTGGGTTGAAAAAAAAGCGGAACGCTAGTAATTGCGTTCCGCTTCGTGGGCCCACCAGGGTATGATCCTGGGACCCCCTGATTATGAGTCAGGTGCTCTAACCAACTGAGCTATAGGCCCGAAAAATTCATTATTGAACTTCGCCCCTGTTAAGGGAGTGCAATATTAATAAATTGTTTCTTTTTAAGCTAATTTTTTTTATTTTTTTCGAAAAACAAATTTCGAAATACTCTTGTTCTTTGAGTTTTTCTTACATAAACTGCTGCTATTTAAATTTAACATCTCAAATTTGCCCCTAGCGGATTTATATATTAAAATTGGCATTAGATAGTAAAACTCTGAATATTAAGTTTATACAAAAAGGGTGACGATAAGAGGGATGAATCCCTGTAATCAAATCCGTTGGTTATGTTAAACTTTATAAATAAAAAAAAATGCCAACAGTAATCAGATTGACCAGACAAGGTCGCAAAAAAACTCCTGTTTATCACATTGTAGTAGCTGATAGTCGTTATCCACGTGATGGACGTTACATTGAAAGATTAGGTCTTTACAAACCATCAACCAATCCTGCAACTGTAGAATTACAATTTGAAAGAGCATTACATTGGGTACAAGTAGGTGCACAGCCTTCAGATACATGCCGCAGCATATTATCTGAAAAAGGAGTAATGATGAAAAAGCACTTAATAGAAGGAATTAAGAAAAATGCACTGACAGCTGAGCAAGTGGAACAAAAATTTCAAGCTTGGATGCAAGAAAAAGAACAATCAGTGATTAAAAAGTTAGAGAGTTTAAATCTATCTAAGAGTGATATAAAGAAACAAAAGCTAGCTGCTGAAAGCAAAGTGAAAGAAAAAAGAGCTGCTGAGTTAGCTAAGAAATTTGCCGCTGCTGCTGCCGCTGCCGCTCCTGCACCTGTTGCTCAAGAAGCACCTGCTGCTGAAGAAGTAGCTTCTGCAACTGAAGAAACTCCACAAGCTTAATTTAGTTTTGTTCGGTAATTTACAGCATATTGGTAAAATTACCAGAACTCATGGAGTTAAAGGTGAAATGATTTTTATGGGGGAGGTGGATGCCTCCCTTTTTGATTTTCTTATTTTTTGTTTTGACAGCCTGCCGGTTCCTTTTTTTATAGATTCCTGCATCAAAAAAACATCAAGCACCTATATTATTAAATTAGAAGGCATTGATTCGCCTGAAAGAGCATTGCCTTTTTGTGGCTTGGAAACATTTTTGCCCGAAGATTGCATTATTGAAGAAGAGGAGGATGAACTGCTTGAAAACGAAATGCATCCTATAACTGGTTATTCAGTAATAGATACGGTGTTAGGAAGTTTGGGTAAAGTAACCGAATTACTTGATTTGCCAAAAAATCCTTTAATTGTTTTATTGATAGAGGGTCATGAAGTCTATATTCCATGGCATGACGATATTATTTTAGAAATAAATGATGATGCTAAAAGCATCAGAGTAACTTGTCCTGAGGGACTTTTAAAAATAAATCAATAAATTTTTATACCGGAGATGCATCCTATTGTATTTCTTCTATATTTGTCCCGGATATAAAACCTTAAACCATGCTCGTAAAATGCTTTGGTAGTGCAGTATTAGGTATTGATGCTACCACCATAACCATTGAAGTAAATATCACCCAGGGTGTTAATTTTTATATGGTCGGATTGCCTGATAGTGCCGTAAAAGAGAGTCAGCAAAGAATTGAATCAGCCTTAAAAACATTTGGATATAACATGCCAGGAAGAAAAGTGGTCATTAATATGGCTCCTGCCGATGTTAGAAAGGAAGGATCATCATATGATTTGCCATTGGCGGTAGGTATTTTGGCTGCTTCTGAGCAGATTTCCCCCTCACTTTTAAAAGATTATATTATCGCGGGTGAATTGAGTCTCGATGGAAGTCTGCAATCTATTAAAGGAACATTGCCTATAGCCATTACTGCGCGGTCGGAAGGTTATAAAGGAATAATTTTGCCTTTGCAAAATGCTCCTGAAGCAGCTGTTGTAACAGGCATAGATGTTATTGCCGTTACTAATTTGCAGCAGGTAACAGATTTTTTAGATGGAGTTTGTGTTATAAAGCCTTATAAATCGGACAAACCCTTATTTGAAAAGGATCATATCAATCAATACGATGTTGATTTTGCAGATGTAAAAGGGCAGGAAAATGTTAAAAGAGCATTAGAAGTCTCAGCTGCGGGGGGCCATAATATAATTTTAATAGGTCCACCAGGAGCAGGAAAAACCATGTTGGCCAAACGAATCCCAAGTATTTTACCACCCATGGGATTGGAAGAAGCGCTGGAGACTACTAAAATACATTCGGTAGCTGGAAAAACAGATAAAGAAACTGCCTTGATAACATATAGACCCTTTAGAGCACCCCATCACACTATTAGTGATGTAGCATTGGTTGGTGGTGGAACTTTTCCCCAACCCGGTGAAATTTCTTTGGCTCATAACGGAGTATTGTTTTTAGATGAGCTGCCTGAATTTAAACGAACGGTACTTGAAGTAATGCGTCAACCTTTGGAAGATAGACATATAACAGTTTCCAGGGCGCGTTTTAGTGTTGATTATCCGGCAGGTTTTATGTTGGTAGCCTCTATGAATCCTTGTCCCTGTGGGTTTTATAACCATCCCGAAAAAGAATGTGTTTGCGGTCCGGGTATAGTACAAAAATATCTTAATAAACTATCAGGTCCTTTATTAGATAGAATTGACATTCACTTGGAGGTAGTACCGGTACCCTTTGAAAAACTATCACAATTAAAAAGTTCAGAAACCAGTGCTGCGGTTCGCGAAAGGGTTACCAAGGCCCGCGAAATTCAGAGTATACGGTATGCAAATGAAAAAGGTATCCATTGTAATGCACAGATGAATGCACGCTTGCAGAAGGAGTTTTGTAAAATTAATGAATCGGGACAGCAGCTTCTGAAAACAGCAATGGAGCGTTTGGGGCTTTCTGCAAGGGCATATGATCGAATTTTAAAAGTGTCACGTACCATTGCAGATTTAGATAATGCAAGTAATATTGAAGTACAGCATCTGGCGGAAGCCATTCACTACAGGAGTTTAGATAGGGAAGGATGGGCCGGATAATGTATATTTATGCATTTTATTATAAAAGTTTTTTTATTGTTTTGGCCTTTTATTTTTGAAACACATTAGGAAAGTAAAATCTTTTTTATATACCTTTGACACGTTTTTTTGTATAAATATTCATTAAATTAATTCATTAAATATTATTATTATGATAAACAATTTATTTTGGTTGGTTCCTGCTGGGGCCACGTTAGCCTTGGTCTTCGCTTGGTACTTCTTCAAAACTATGATGAAGGAGAGTGAAGGAACAGATATGATGAAAAAAATAGCTTTGCATGTTAGAACGGGAGCTATGGCGTATCTTAAACAACAATACAAGATTGTAGCAATTGTATTTGTTATCTTAACCGCAATTTTTGTAGTTATGGCTTATGTCTTGAACATACAAAATCCATGGGTTCCTTTTGCCTTTATTACTGGGGGTTTCTTCTCAGGCTTAGCTGGTTATTTTGGTATGAAAACAGCAACTTATGCTTCTGCTCGTGCCGCTTTTGCAGCTCAAAAATCGTTAAATGATGGTTTAAGGGTAGCATTTCGTTCAGGTGCAGTAATGGGTTTAGTGGTTGTAGGTTTAGGTTTGTTAGATATTTCTATATGGTTTTGGGCACTTAATTACATCATTGGAGCCCTAGATAATACAACCAATGCAGTTATTGCAGCCGATCCATCAATGAAACTTATCATAATTACAACAACAACGTTAACATTTGGTATGGGTGCATCAACACAAGCTTTATTTGCTCGTGTAGGTGGTGGTATTTTCACAAAAGCCGCAGACGTAGGTGCTGACCTCGTTGGTAAAGTGGAAGCTGGTATTCCTGAAGATGATCCACGTAATCCTGCAACTATTGCTGACAACGTAGGTGACAACGTAGGTGATGTGGCTGGTATGGGTGCCGATTTATATGAATCTTATTGTGGTTCTATTCTTTCTACAGCTGCCTTAGGTGCTGCTTGTTTTGCTGGCTTAGGTGTCACAGTTCAATTTAATGCAGTTATTGCTCCTATGGTTATTGCTGCTGTAGGTATTGTTCTTTCAATATTAGGTATTTTCTTAGTTAAGGCTAAAGAAGGTGCAACTCAAAAACAATTATTAAGCGCATTAGGTCGTGGAGTTAATGTTAGCTCTGTGTTTATTGCCATTTTTTCATTTTTCATTTTAAAATATCTTGACATTCCTAATGCTGTAGGTATTTGGGGATCAATGATGGCTGGTTTAGTTGGTGGTATTGGTATTGGTAAAATTACTGAATATTACACATCTTCTGGTTATAAACCAACCCAAACTATTGCTGCTGCAACTCAAACTGGACCAGCTACCGTTATTATAAATGGTATTGGCGTTGGTATGATTTCTACGGCTATCCCTGTATTAATCGTTTGTTCATCTATTGTTGCTGCTTATTTATTAGCTGCTTATAATTATGTTGATGGTCAATTTGTATATGGTGGAATTGGTTTTGGTTTATACG
This sequence comes from Bacteroidota bacterium, assembly GCA_020049015.1. GTDB lineage: Bacteria > Bacteroidota > Bacteroidia > Bacteroidales > DTGW01 > JAIFLP01. Next base: position 14,876 of record JAIFLP010000180.1, read on the forward strand.
GTATTTCAATTGCTGCTGTTGGTATGTTATCAACATTAGGTATTACTTTAGCAACTGACGCTTATGGACCTATTGCTGATAATGCTGGTGGTAATGCTGAAATGAGCGGATTAGGACCTGACGTACGTAAACGCACTGATGCATTAGATTCATTAGGAAATACAACTGCTGCAACAGGTAAAGGTTTTGCTATCGGTTCTGCTGCACTTACGGCTTTAGCTCTTTTAGCTTCGTATGTTGAAGAAATTAAAGTTGCATTAGCAAGGGTTCCTGAAAAAGCTCAGGCTTTCTTGGATGCTACAGGTATTGATATTCATAAAGCTCAAATTACTGACGTTATGAATTATTACCAAGTTGATCTTATGAACTATAAAGTACTTGTGGGCGCTTTTCTTGGTTCAATGGCTGCATTCCTTTTCTGCGGTTTAACTATGTTAGCTGTTGGTAGAGCTGCACAAGCAATGGTAGAAGAAGTTCGTCGTCAATTTAGAACAATTGCTGGAATCTTAGAAGGTAAAGCTGAGCCTGATTATGCTCGTTGTGTTGAAATTTCTACAAAAGGCGCTCAAAAAGAAATGTTATTACCTTCATTACTTGCTATTGCTATACCCGTATTAACAGGACTAATTTTTGGAGTTCCAGGTGTTATGGGATTATTAATAGGTAGTACATCTACTGGATTTATTTTGGCTGTATTTATGGCTAATGCTGGTGGCGCTTGGGATAATGCTAAGAAATATATTGAAGAAGGTAA
>JAIFLP010000062.1 GCA_020049015.1 Bacteroidota bacterium
GAAAATTATTGATATCACAAATTTGTTAGGGTGCATAAGAAAAAACGATTCCGACTGCGATTTTTTAATAAAATATTTTGATTTAGTTATCCTTTAAGATAACTTTGCATCATGGCAAGACAAATAATATTTCACAGAGACTATTTCTTGGATTTTTATAAAAGCCTTGATGTTAAGGTTAAAACAAAAATTCAATATGTATTTGAATTGATAAAACAGGTAGATAGAGTTCCTGAAAAATTTCTTGCCCCAATGACTGGATATGATGGATTATTTGAGATTAGAATTGAATTTCAGTCAAATATTTATCGGGTATTCAGTTGTTTCGATAAGGGACAATTGGTTGTTTTATTAAATGGATTTCAAAAAAAGACACAGAAAACGCCAAAAGATGAGATAGAAAGAGCGATGCGATTAAAAAATGAATATTTTCAACTTAAAAAATAATAATTATGGATAAGTATAGCGGAATTAAGACTTTTGACGAGTTGATAGAAACTGAACATGGAAAACTCGGTACAGAAAGCAGAAATGAGTATGAAGAACGAGCGCAAATGTTTATTGTAAGTGAGATGCTGAAAGAAGCAAGAAAGGATGCTAATATGACTCAAGAACAATTAGCCGTAAAAGCTGGAACGAAAAAGAGTTATATTTCAAAGATAGAGAATGCTAAAGGAAATATTCAACTATCTACCTTGATAAGGATATTTGAAAAAGGATTGAATCGTAGAGTTGGATTGACATTTTTATAATAATTACGCACCTTAACAACGGGTAATAAAACATGCCGGTTTTGTAGGTTATTGAGCATTTCATCTCGCATCAAATTTTGTATCGTTGGATAGAGATGTAGTTCCGAAGTTCGGCACGAATTTATGCCCGCGAACGATAGGAAATATTTTGTTTGGACGGGCGGAAAAATGGGATATGGAAACAAATCAAAAATATATTTTGCTGATAAATTATTCAACTATACTCATAAACTTATAGTTATTCATATTATAGCAAAAGGCAAATTGAAATATTTAATAGAATCATGATTTTTACTCCGAGAGGCTGAAAATGTTTTTGTATATTTGGTTATCAGTTATTGGATCAAATTATGTAGATATGGAATGTGAAAAAATTAAATCTCTTGATGATTTTTATCAATCTCTAAACGGCATGCCGATAACTAAAGAAAACGCAATATATAGAGGTCAGTCAAATATAGAATGGCCTTTAAAACCGAAATTACTAAGACAAAATGTAAGTAATGATCACGAAATATTTGAAAAAACTTTTTTTGTGCCCTTTCATCAAGATATAAACATACCGTTTCTCGAAAATAAAGATCCTCTAGTGATGGTAATGGTTTTACAGATCATGATGAATATTATTTGCAATAAATATTGAGAAGGCTTATGTGTTCTTTGATAATGAAAAATATGATATTGAAAATTTATGTATTAATGGTCTTATTTGCTTAAATAAATCAAAAATTTATTTGCCAAATATTTAAAACCTGAGGTACGACTTACTTCATTGTGTGGGATTAGCAAGTATTTCCATGCTTTGCCTTCGTTTTGTAAGGTGTACTCGGTTGCGTGTTTGCAATAGCGAACGGCAGCTTCTTTTTTGGCAACAACGCTTTGTTCTTCGGTTTGGTCGGAACGTTTTACTTCAATCATGTATATGGTTGAGGGGGTTTCGACTACAAAATCGGGTTCGTAGCGTTTTGAGTTGTTGTCCCAATAAATACGGAACTGGTTAGGTGCCGGACGCATCCACTTTAATACGTCTTTATCGTTGTCTAAAACAAACGAAAGGTCTTGTTCGGCTTTGCTGTCAAATTTATAATCGAAGTGACAGGCTTTCTCAAAACCTCTGAAAACGTATTTAGGTATGTTTTTTGTCGGGTTTATAATATCCCGATAATCTCGATAACCTTTATTGACTAATGCTGAAAAACTCCATTGCTCGATACGCACAAAGGGGAATACCTTTGGGTCAATATATTCGGGTGTTGAAAGAACAAAATGTTCTTTCATTTGCGTGTAAATCTTTTCGGCAATAGCTGTTTTGAATTGATAAACCGTAAGGTTTAGTTCTTTGTCGTTGGGTATATTGTTTTTGAGGGCTTCGAAAGCTTGTGAAGCCAATTGATATAAAAGGTCTGAATTGTCGTCGTAATCTATTTCGGGATAGTTGATAAGCTCGGCAATGATTAATTTAACTGGATTGCCATACGAACCGCTGGCTTTGGCTTTGAGGGTTTCGACATTGCGACCGTCACGTAAATCCATACGGATAATTTCCTGCTCTAATGCTGTATAATTGATGCCTGAAATATCTAAAGTGAATGAATTAAACGAAGCGATAACGTCGCCTTGAACCAAGTCCATACGTGGAATTTCGATGATATTGTTTTTGTATTCCGTAACCATTTTCTCGTAAATGGCTTCGGCTTCTTCTACAATTTGTTTTGCAAACATATTGAGCTGACCTGTATTTAAGTTTTGCTCAACCTGACGGATAACCTTACGTTTTACTTCTTCTTTGTTTAAATCTTCAACTTTGCGAACGCCCTGCATGGTATTAAAATCGGGCAATACATTTATGATTGCTTTTTTTGCATCTAATGTATTTTGCGCCTTCTGCTTCTTTTCGGGTTCTGCAATTTTGTGAATTTCCTTTTGCTCGTCCTCAAATTTGGTTTGAATGGATTCTTTGGCAACCACCACTTCTGTTTTTTCTTTTAAATCGGTTTCATCGATTTCGATGAAACTCATTTTGTTCAGTACTGAATTTGGGTCTTTCGCTGCGTGAGCAACAATGGTAAGTTTATCAATTTTATCGTCGCCGGTACGTTTGCCCTCGTAAGGTAAGCGTAAACCACGACCAATGGTTTGCTCGACCAAAATACTGGCATTGGCTGCACGAAGTGGAACAATGGTATAAAGATTGGTTACGTCCCAACCTTCTTTTAGCATGTTTACGTGTATTACAATTTCAATTTTATTATCGGGATGCTCTAAACTAAGGAATTGCGGAGCAATGAAATCGTCGTTTTTGGTTGATGAATCGATTTGCAGAGCTTTATCTTTGTATTGACCTTCGAAGAAATCGTCGGAATTTACAAGCTCGTGTATTTCGTTGGCGTGGCTAATGTCTTTACAAACCACTAAAATGAATGGTTTTACCAGTTTTATATTGTTGTTGGCTGCGTATATTTCGAGTTCATTTTTGGTGTCCTGATGAATACTGATTGCATCTTCGAGTTTGATAATTTCAATTTCCCGTTCGGACATTCCTTTGGAATTGAAATTTTTGCGTGTAGCAATTGCAGGACTTTTTACATATTTTTTATCGTCCAAAGCCTGTGCCAAGGAGTATTCGTACACCACGTTGCGGAACGCAACGCCATCCTGACCAATAGGGGTTGCGGTAAGTTCTAAGCCAAGAACGGGCTTTAGCTCGTTTATGGCGTTTTTACTGGCATCGCCGTGGTAACGGTGTGCCTCGTCCATAAGAATTACCAAGTCGTCGAGTTTAGAAAGATATTCCCAATAGCTTTGTCCTAAATATTCTGATAGTCTTTTTATTTTAGGGGCTTTGCCTTTTTCTGCTCCACGGTTTGCCTCGGTGGTATCACGATTGAACTTTTGGATATTGAATATATTGATACGGATTTCCTGCTCGCTGAAAAGGCGACCTTGTTGTGCATAATTTTCGCCAGTAATAATGCGGGGTTGATTGTGTACAAACTCGGCAATACCATTGAACACATATTTGTAATAGGCAGGATTGCCAAAGTCTTCAATTAATTTTTCGTAGATGGTGCTGCCCGGAGCAAGGATAAAAAAGTTGCGTATGCCTTTTTGCAAATACAAATAGGTAATAAAAGCACCCATTAACCTTGTTTTACCTACCCCCGTAGCTATTGAAAAAGCAAGCGAAGGAAATTCACGCTCGAAATCGGTGCAGGTAGGAAATTTTTCTTTAACCTTTTGCAGTTCGGCAATCAAATCGACTTCTTTATTCAAGCTAAGTGTGTCGGATAGTTGTGCCACAATATCGAGCGAATCCTGCAAGGGTTCGCGGAGCGAAAGGCGTTGTTTAATGGAGTTGGCAGTATTATTCATTTACGCTAAGCTTTATTCGTTTTGATGTAATAATTTTTGCTGAGTTACAACCTTTAATTCTAATCTTCTTTGTAACAATTAAATTTTCAATACTCCATTCCTCTTTCACAAAAGAGAATAATGTGCTATTAAAATCGGACACAAGATTTGGAAATGAAATAATTGCATACACTAATTGTTCCTTATCAATTATGTTTTTCTCTCTGAAATATTCTACTGTTGAAATAATTTGAGAAACCATTTTTTCGGGATAATTCAAGTCATCACGTATTCTGAATGCAGCAGCTTCATTATTTGCATATTTGGTTTCAATTGTTAAAACCCAACTTTTACTATCAAATTCCGATGGAAAAGAAATGCATTCGCATTGACTTGCCTGTGAACCACGAGAAATCGGAAGTGCATTTTCTCCAAATGTATCTATCAAAATAGTTAATTCGTTTGCATTGTAAAGGCAAACACTATTTATTTCATTTTGCTTTATATTAAATATATCAACACCTTTAGTTTTGTCAATATCTTTCCAGTCAACAATGTGTATTTCAGGATAATTAACTTCTTGAAAAGTATGCTTTTCATTAGGAAGAGTTGCAAGAATTTTATCCTTCATTGTTGCCTATTTTTAGATATGTCAACAAATCATAATACTCTTCCATAACATCATTCATAATACCATTGAAGTAATGTTTACTAATAGTGCCGGTATCGTTATTTTTTATTTGACGTATGGTGCCTTTTCCATATTGAATTTCCCAAACAGAAACTAATTCAGGGTTAATCCATGAATATTTGCTTTGTAGTTCGTTTTGAACTTCTTTTGGAATATTATCTTTCACCAAACCACCCATCATGCAGTTATTTAAGGCATAAAGAACATAAGGACTATGTGTAGTTATAATCAGCGTATGATTTCTATCTTTATCTGTTACCTTTTCCAACAGGTGATAGATTAATTCTTTTTGGGTTTCAGGGAATAGGTTTTGTTCAGGTTCTTCAATAATTACATTAGAAAAATGATAGTCAGTAGATAAGCCTATTTTGTTCCATATTTTTTCTTTTGTTTCTTCAAGTAATTTAGCATTAGAAGAATCCTCAGACTTATGTTGAAATTTTTGAGTTTTTAACATCCAGTCATAATCTGCATGCATACTTTCCGGTAATAATTCTCTAATGTACTTTTCTTCAGCTGGGGAAGTGAATTTTTTTTGCAAATACAAGGCATTAAACATATATTCAGAAACAACAAGTAGCGGAATAATTGATTGTTGACCACTAGAAGACCGTTGTAATAATATCTTTTTCTTGTTTACTAATGTTAAAATATCCGACTTGGACTGACTATCATATTTGTAAGTTACGTCAATCGATTTCAATGGACTAGGATATTCTTTATCTTTTGTAAGAGTTTCTTTGAAAGACATCCAATCTGTCAGAAAATTTATAATATTGTCGTAGCTATCACTGTACTTTTGTAAATTGGGTATAGCCGCAGCAAAATTTCTTTCGGCTGGTATATACTCAATTTTTAAATTTTTGTACCTACTTGCATTTGCTTTAGGCATAATACTAGCTTCCCTCAAAATGCCTTTTACTTTGAAACTAATTTTCGTCCATTCACTTTCGTAGGTTATTTCCGATTTATCGGAAAAATACTCTTCATCCATCCTGTGGAATTTAAGTAAACCACTATAAAAATCGTATTCGCCACCGGTTAGAAGGTAATTTTTCTCGTACCAGCTACATTGGCTGCAAATTTTTGCAATGGTACTTTTACCACTACTTTGAGGGCCCATGAATACATTGATTTTATTCAAATCGAATGTTGCTTCGGTTATTGGACCAATATTTTTAATTGTTAAACTTGCCATATTCGTATATTTTAGAATAATGTTCCTTGAATGTTCTTATTGTCATTTATTTCCTGAACAGATATTTCAATATCCTCCGGTTCAATTTCTTCTGTTTCATCAACAGGCATATTTACAATATTGAGGCTGTAATCTTCTTTACCAAATTCGCACCTGCCCAGCAGCATTTGAGGTATTTTTTTGATGGTTATATTGCTGTATTTGCCCTTACACTCGTTTTGAAAACTCTTGCAACAAATAAGCAAACTTTCGCCCGGTTGCATTTCTTCCTGTATTTGGTCGAGGCTTTCAACGGTAATAAATTGTGTGGTGGTATAAATAAAATCTTGCCCGCTGCTGGTACCCTGTTTCCAATACAAACTATCGTGGGGTTGGTATTTAAAACCTTCTTGCTTTGCCATTGCGGCGGCTAACATGGTGGGGTTGTATTGGCTATCAATTACCCAATTGCCGTATTTGTCTTTTTGTAACATGCTTGGGGCAAGGGTGTAAAACTTGAAGCCACCACCGCCTTGCCAATCAACAGCTTTACTAATGCCGCCTTGCTCACCATCAACCACTTGTTTTAAGCGTGGAAAACAGTGTGTTTTTGCATGTTCTCCCAATTCAATTCCAATCCACCTGCGACCCATTTTGTGAGCAACTGCTGAGGTAGTTCCTGAACCGAGGAATGAATCGAGGACGAGGTCGCCAGAGTTTGAAGCAATTGTTAATACTCTTTCAATTAATCGCTCTGGCTTTGGGGTTTCAAAAGCATTTTCATTACCGAAGAGCTTATTAACTTCTTTTTTAGCCTCTTGATTATGTCCAACTTCACTATTCGGCCACCAAGTCCAAGCTGAAATTCCATTTATTTCACTTAGGTAAGTCTTTTTTCGAGGAACGGAATCACCATTTATTCCAAACCAAATTTTACCTTCTTTTTGTAATTCTAAAAATACTGGTTCAATATTTCGCCAGCAGGAACCAGCTCGTGGAGAATATTTTTTCCCTGAAGGTGTTGTTATTTCATACATTTGATTAGGTCTAAAACCTTTTGCCATGTAATCAGCCGAAACCCAAGGACCATTTGCATCATTGTCTGGGTTACTATATCTTTCTAATTGATTATTAGATGATGGCAACATATTTAATTCCTTTTTGAAATCTTCAATACATTTTGCATAAACTAATATATGGTCATGTCCTGCACCTATTGTGGCTCTCATATCAGGTTGAATCCTTTTTTGCCATACAACGTTTGCAACAAAGTTTATTCTTCCAAAAATCTCATCACACATTACTTTGCAATAGTGAACCTCATTGTCGTCTAATGTAACCCAAATACTTCCATCATTTTTAAGAAGTGTTCGTAGTAATTCAAGTCTTGGTCTAATTAAATTCAACCAAAGCGAATGTTCTACGCCATCATCATAATGTTCGAATGCATTGCCCGTATTGTAAGGCGGGTCAATATAAATACACTTTACTTTTCCTGCATAGTCTTGTTCGAGGGCTTTAAGTGCAAGTAGGTTGTCGCCATGTATGAGCATGTTTTCGCTCTTGGGGTCGCCGTAACTATATTCGGGATTCTCGATAAGGATACGTGGTTCGAGCTTTGGTTCATCGCCTTTGCCAATCCACGTAAGTTCGAGTTTTTGTAGTTTATTTTGAGACATATATATTTAGCTTATTTTAGCCATAATGGCTGGTTTTGCCAGTTGTTTTTCAGGCCTAATGCTTTTGGGTCAACACTTGGGAACTTTGCCAATAAATTAACTAAATTGGTTTTGAAATTATTACTGGGTTGTATAGTGTCTAAAAGATATTTTAAACAGCACAGATGAATATATAAAAATTGGAAATCGCTTTCAGTTATAACATCGGAAATCCATGGATTTGGAGGATTGGGCAATAATTTGGGTCTTCCTGGTAAGTTTTTGTTCCAAATACGGCTGTGGTGGGCGCAATAATTGCGAATTTGAGCTATAGATTGTAGCCAGCTTGGTAAAAAAGTATGGTTTGCTGTACCATATTCCTTAGCAATGATATCTTTCGATTTTATGTTGTTTTTTAAATTGCCATAAAGTTTTGATAAACTTCCAAAACTTGTTAATTCAAGGGTTTTCCATGCCGGAGGAAATCTCAAATCATCTTTGTGTTTTTTCTTGTGTTCTTTTATAAACGCATCTTTGGATCTTTCAATTTCAAGGTCAATAGATGCTAATGTTTTAATAATTTCGCTAGAATTAATAAATAAATCAATGTTTTGAAACCACCAAGGGCCAAACTCGTGCGAAAGGTGATAAATTAGTTTCGTTCTTAGACTAATTTCTATTTTTTCAATTGCATCAAAAATTAGAATTCGCAATTCTCTATCGAAATTATATAAAGCAATAACATCTTTAAAACGGCTATTGGGTTTAAATTGATGCGCATCTTTATCCGCCTGCATTGGCCACCAATAACCAGCAAGGCGATAATAACTAATATGCGACAAATAATGCTCAGCATTATCGCTTTCTTCAATAGCCAAACCTCTTTCTTTAAGTTTAACTATTTGTTCCTGAATACTTGATGCCTTTTTTTCAAACATAGTAAAGATGAAAATTATGTAAAAAAATACCCGCTGGCAAATTTATGCCAATCGGGTATTTGTATAATAAAATAGGGTTGCTAAGTGTGCATTAAAAAAAGGCAAAGCAACCACGTTATGACAAGCTATAAAAGCAAAAGACACACCCTGGGACGCTGTTCTTAAGGGTAGCGTGGTGTGTACTGTTACTGCAAACATACTACAAAATTTTAAAATTGCAACATTTTTACTATAAAAAAAAACAAACAAGGACCTCGAAATTTCATTAAACCCTATTGGCATGAGTATCGTTTTGTTGACATCAATAAAATGATTAGAAACCTCGTCACCACTGGTTTTACAGCTTTCTTGAGCCTTATTTATGGCATTTAAATAATTACACCATTTGGTATATCCTAAAAGTTCTTGCAATTCTCTAGTAAGCCAATATTCAATGCCATCTTGTTCGTAAGAGTATTTTTCAAATTGTTTATTGAGTTTGGTAATCGTGTTCTTTTCCATACCTTATATCAATTTCCATTTAATTGTAAATAAATCTGTTGCCTTAATGCTTTGTTTTAAACGTCGTTCAACTTCGGTTAGGAGTTCCTCTTTGCGTTCGTCGATAGTGTCTTGTGCTTCGAATAGATTTTGACGTTTTTCGCTACGTTTCTTTTCGAGGTCTTTGATGGCACGTTGTGCTTTTATCTTGGCTTCGAGGTTAAGCATTTTCTTAGCTTCCGATTTGCGAAGCTTAATTTCGGCATCGAGGTCTTTAATTTCTTTATCGAGGCTTATTTTCATGTCATCAGCCCATTGGTCGAGCTTATCCATTTCGGTATCGAAAAAATCTTTATTGCGATTTGAATTTTCGTCAATAACAGCCTGTTTTTCGGAGAAAAGAATTTCTTCGAGTTTTTTCTTTGTATCAGAAGTGACATTGCAAGTTCCGTTTTCAGTAGCAATAAGCGAAAACATACGATGCGCCAGTTCATTTTCAACTATAGTACCATCGTCGGTAAAACAGGCAGCAATGAGGTAATCTTCATATTCGAATGAATTAATTTCGAGGTGGCTCAATTGCAACCAACCAGATTGCCCTGTATATGGCTTTAAAGCCGAAATTAAAACAGGGGAATTTGTTAAATCAAAAGCAAGTTCATTGCAAGGCGTTTTAATAGCCTTGCAGGCTTCTAATATGCGTTTTGCAAGTTTATGACCAACTCGGTATATATTGGTGTCGTCGGGAACATGAACGTCAGATTTTCGTTGCCCTTCCTGTGGCTTAAGAATCATATAAGGGCCTTTGTGGATGTTTTCGCCAGAGAATGGATTCCTCTCTAATACAAAAGAAAAGTTATTATCATTAAACTGTGCCGAATTATTTAGGTAGAACTTTGTAGTAGCCCATAATCGTTCTTCGAAACGATTAAGATATTCTTTACTGGCACGAAGGTTGGTGCGGAGTTTGTCTTTTACTTCTTCATCGAAATTTTCGATAAGCATTTTTCGGGTTTCATGAACTTTTTCCGAAATATTAGCTTTAAGTTCTTCTTGAAGTAAATTAAAAGCTTTTTCGATTTCATTGGTATTGCGGCAACTGTTGTATATTTCGGCAATGCGTTTTTCGAAATCAACACCATTGCCAATGCTACCTAATACTTCATCAGAAGCCCCAAACACGCCATCGAAAAGTTTAAACTTTTCGGCAAGTAACTCATATACACGCTGGTCGGCAGCATTTTTTTTGTTGAGAAAATTGAAAACAACCACGTCGAATTTTTGACCGTAACGATGACAGCGACCAATGCGTTGTTCGATACGCTGCGGATTCCATGGTAAATCGAAGTTTACAATTAAAGAACAGAATTGCAAATTGATACCTTCGGCAGCAGCTTCGGTTGCAATCATAATTGTTGCTTCGTTCTTAAAATATTCTACAATTGCAGCACGTTTATCTGCAGTAGCAGAACCGGAAAGTACGTCAGTATCTTTATGTTTTTTGCAATAAGCTTTGTGAATTTCGTTTGATTTCGGGTCGTTATTGACACCATTAAAACAAACAACTTTGCCCCGATAACCTCTTGATTCGAGAAGATTATAAATAAAATCCTGCGTACGACGAGATTCTGTAAATATTAAAGCCTTTTGATTGGCTGCAAGTTTGTGCAATTCTGAAAACCCTCTTTCTAAGGCAGTAAAAAGTTTTTCGGCTTTATCGTTTTTCCTGATTTTATGTGCTAGATCACGAAAACGTTCTAAATCAGCTTTTTCTTCTTTTATTAACTCAATTTCCTCATCGGTATATTCAATTTCTTCTTCAATACTTTCGGGTCCTTCATCTTCATTAGCCCACTCGTCAACCACTTCTTCGAAAGTTTCAAAATCGAGAGCCAAATCTTCGGTTGTTGGCACTATGTGCTTTTCTATAATAGCATCCAGTTTTTTTACCAATGCATCCAAAGTGCCATAAATAGCATAAGTAGATGAAGCCAATAATTTACGAAGAATTAAAGTCATTAACTGGCGCTGGCTCGATGGCAAAGCAAAAAGTTTATCCTGTTGCAAATAATCAGAAACCCATTTGTACAATGTCATTTCATCCTCACCGGGAAAATATTCTTCGACCAAAGGAACGCGCTTGGTGTATTTAATATATTCCAGTACCTGACGGCGAAGGGTTCGTTTACAAACTGGCTGTAAACGGTTTCTTAAGTCAGTGAAATTTTCTTCTTCAACCAATCGGCTGAATTGGCTTTTAAAACTTTTTAAATCGCCAAAAACATAAGGGTCTATAAGACTTACCAAACCGTATAATTCGAGAATAGAATTTTGAAGTGGGGTAGCAGTTAATAATACTTTTTTATAATCCTCTAAAGAATTTTTTATGGCATTGCCCATTTTGTTGGTAGGCTTATACACATTTCGAAGCCTATGAGCTTCATCAATGATAACCAAATCCCAATTTGTGTTTTTTAAGTAGGCTGCTTTTGTACTGGCAAACTGAAAAGAGCAAATTACAATATTATCTTTTTGATTGAACGGATTTAAATTGCCTTCTTTAATGATATTGTTAAATGACTTTGATTCTAAAATAAAAGAAGGCAAGTAAAACTTATCAGCCAATTCACTATTCCATTGTTTTCGAAGGTTCGATGGGCAAATAATTATAAGTTTTCTTTTGCGTTCTGCCCATTGCTGAGAAAGAATAATACCAGCTTCGATGGTTTTACCCAATCCTACTTCATCTGCTAAAACTGCACCTTTGGAAAGTGGCGATTTAAAAGCAAATAAAGCAGCTTCGACCTGATGAGGGTTTAAATCTACCTGCGCATCCTGCAAGGATGCGGTAAGCTTACCAACGTCATTTGCAGGTAATTGCCTTGTTAGTTCATAGGCATAAAATTTTGCATGGTAGGATGTTATTTCTCTCACTTTGAATACTCTTTATATATTAATGAAATTGCTTTATAGGCACAAATTTCATTTTTTTAAATGGTTCTTATTTTATCGGCAAGCCAAAGGGCTTGCAGTTCATCTTCATTTACATTGAAAAAAGTGCTAAGCTTTTGTAAATGATTTCTTTTAATGGGTTTTTCGTTGTTCTCAACTTTACTTATGAAAGCACCATCGACTTCAATAATTGCTCCAACTTCACGTTGCATAAGATTACGGTTATCTCTTAATTCCAGCAGCCGTTCACCTAATGTTTTACTATTTGTTTGTTGCATCGTTAAAAGTATAGTTTTAGCCTTGTCCTAAAAAGGTTAAATGTAGTAATATAATTAAAAATATTACTATAAAGATTTCAACTTTCTATATACACCTGTTTTTACCTTCTCAAAATGAATACCTCACGAATTGATGAGAAATACAACAATAGCCCTTTCGCTTAATTTACATTTCATTCCTATTGTTATTGCATCTTTACGTTTAAATTCGTTGGATAGTAATAACTAGAGCACAAGATATAAACCACAAAAATATCAAAGAACTGCTGCCCAATAACTGGACTCAAACAGTGTAAAAATAGCACCTTATATTTTGCCATGCAAGATGTAGTTTACCGAAGGCTTACATACCAATGCTGTTTTTCATATTCCAACATTTCAAAGTCTTTTAATGCTAAACGCAACGGTTTAATTATTTCATCAGCATTGCCTTTTATTGTAAGCATTAATTCTGTTTCAGCTACTTCGTCAAGGTCGTCTGTATAAGAAACAGTCAAGCTATAATTATCACCATTTTTTGTTATATCAAAAAAATATGCAGGTGCTTCAAGCCAAAATGTATTTCGTTTTGTTTCGTTGTCTTGTAGTTTAGTAGTTACATAAATTAGTTCGTCAACAGGGTCGTTAAAAACATTTGAAGCGTCAAAGTCTATTTGAAAGTCTTTATATCGAAAATCAACAGGCAGCCAACCACAATCTGGCGTTCCAAGTGTTATTGATATTCTGTTTTCCATTTTTCTATGTTTAGTTATTTATTCTTTTTGTGTGTCGTCCAACAATGAACTGTTAGTCGTAGTATATGACGTTTTTCTTGTATTTATCAAGCACGATTTATCTATTTGCATATTGTAATTATTAAAATTTGTTTTTGTCATTTTTTAACTATTTGTTTCCAATCTTTACTCCATAGAATTAAATTTGGCAATTGTTTGGTAATATCATCCTCATTTTCCTTTACAAATATTGCTAATTCAGGGTCTAACCACAATATAAAAGGACAATAAGACATTCCAACTTTTTTATTCATGAGTAAAGAATTATTATCATCTTCTTCAAATTGATACGAAGTGCTAAAAGAAATTATATCTTTTGAAATGATATACTTATATAATCCGTTTTGTTCAGCATGTGATTTATCAAGTGGCTTAATAATTTTGGCGTCAAATTCCACCCTATTTTCATTGATATCAAAACGGGTTAGCTGAATTAACAATGTAACTCTTTCATGATAAATTGCAAGATTTTCTATTAAATTGTCTTTTAAGTTTTTAAACTCATTTATATACTCTTCGTTTGTCATAATTGAAAATGGATTTTTAGGTTAAACAATATAATGAAGCTACATTTTTAAAAATTGATTGGTGCTTATATTCAATTTAAACCCGGTTCTTACCATAAATTTAAACCCGCTTATTCATCACACTTAAACCCAAATTTTAATTGATACTTTAGCAAATATAGCAAATATTTTGTTTGAACTGGCAGAGAAAATGAGTTTGGAAGCGTTCTTGAGCCATTTTTGTTTATTATGTTTTATATTATACATTTATACCTAATTCCCAGTTTTCACATTTATAAAAAAAAACCGCACAAATTAATATTTGTACGGTTTTTTCATTCATTTGCAATTGCTATTTGAATAAAATAGAATGATGTGAAAACGAATTTATTTCGTCAATTTCATCCCCCGGTCTTTTGCCATTTTTTCCAAGCGCTCCTGAAATTTCGACTTCTTTACTGGTTTTGCTTTATGCTCATTTATCTTTCTCAGTATCTTCTGCTCATCTATCGACCGCCTGAAAATTTCGTTTTGTGCAATGGTTATAACGTTTGCCAAAAAGTAATAATATGTCAATCCAGATGAAAAACTGTTCAACACAAACATAAACATTACTGGCATCATGTACATCATGGTTTTCATACCGGGCATTTGCTGACTCGTATTGGTAGCGTTGCTCATGTACATCGTTATTATGGTGGTAATGGTCATCAGAATGGTGAATAAACTGATGTGGTTGCCATAAAAGGAACTGAGAAGCGGAATTTGAGTTGTCCAACTGTAAATAGAATCATATGTTGATAAATCATGCGCCCAAAGAAAACCTTCTTGTCTTAATTCTATTGAGGTAGGAAAAAATCGGAACATGGCTATTAGAATGGGCATTTGTAACAAAATAGGTAAACAGCCACCCAAAGGATTTACTCCTACTTTTTTGTACAATGACATCATAGCTTGCTGGCGTTCCATTGGTTTTTCTTTTGGAATACGCTCATTTATTTCATCAACCTGAGGTTTCAACACTTTCATTCGTGCCATTGATAAATATGATTTATAAGTCAATGGAAACAACATCATTTTGATGAATATGGTCAGCAACAATATGATCAATCCGTAATTGGTAATATAATCATTTAGGAAATTGAAGATGGGAATAATAAGCCATTTGTTGATCCATTTGATAATCCAACTTCCTATTTGAACATTATCTTCTAAATCCTGTCCGTATTTTTTTAAGGTGTTGTAATGGTTTGGTCCAAAATATATAGACAATGGAATAGAGCCATTATTTTCTTTTGGAAGGGCAAGACTAAAGTCGGCTGCATATTTTCCTACATGCCGCAGATCTTCAATTTTTGATGCTTTGATGGAAGTGCTTTCAAATCCATTTTTAGCAATGAGGATGGAGGCAAAAAATTGTTGCTTAAAAGCTACCCAGCTAACTTGGGTATTGATTTCCTCAGATTTTGGCTTGTCTATATCCGTAGGAGTGATGCTTTCAGTATCTTCGTTTTTAAACTTATATGTAATTCCACTATAAGTTTGTTCGTTTTTGTAGTTGTCTTCCTGCGATTTCGCATACATCATCCATTCCATATCAACATTGCTCCAGCTTGATGATACTAATTCTCTGATGTTATTAAATTTAATTTCAAAATCGATAAGATAATCACTATGCTTGATGCTGTAAACATATTCAATAAAACTTGAATCTCCCGCATATAGCCTTAAATGTAGCGATTTAACAGAATCATTCTCAGTAATGCTAATGAGTTTCTCTTTTTCTTCAGCTTTGAAAAATAGTTCGCTGGTATTAATATTTCTACCTTGCGGGTTATCAAATTTCAATCCAAATGCGGTGGAGTCTCCATCAAATAAAACTACATGTTTTTTATCTGTGGTATTATAGTTTTTTAATTCAACCGAATAAGGTCTGCCACCTTTGTTTGAAACAGTAAGCTTTATTACTTCATTTTCTAATATGTAGAATTGAAGGCTGTCGTTTACTGATTTTCCAAATGATCCGTATTGTAAGGCTAATATGGAGTCATTTTTTATTTCAGGTATTTGTGTAGATATACTATCCGTTTTTTGAATTACGGCTGCTTGTTCTTCTCTCGATTTTTTAATCTCTACTTGAACCAATGAATCTTGAATTCGCCTTTGTTCTTTAATTTCCTCTTCTGATGGTCGGCTAAAAATGCTAAATGCAATAATTATTCCTGCTATCAATACCAATCCTATAATTCCGTTTTTATCCATTTTATATTTTAATATTATTTAATACAATTCTTAATAAAGGCAACAAATAAAGGGTGCGGGTTTAATACAGTGCTCTGATACTCCGGATGAAATTGAACTCCTACAAACCATTTGTGGTTTGGAATTTCAATAATTTCTACCAGATTGCTATCGGGATTAATCCCAACGGCCGTCATACCCGCTTTTTCATATTCTTTTAAATATTCATTGTTAAACTCAAAACGATGTCGGTGTCGTTCTGAAATTTCTACATTTCCGTATGCTTTATTGGCTTTGCTGCCTTTTTTTACTGCACAGGTATAAGCACCCAAACGCATGGTTCCACCTTTTTCAACAATGCCCTTTTGTTCTTCCATCAGGTCAATTACTTTATGAGTGGTATTTCTATCAATTTCTGTTGAATGTGCATCGCTGTGTCCTAAAACATTTCGGGCAAATTCTATTACCGCACACTGCATGCCCAAACAAATTCCAAAGAATGGGATGTTGTTTTCGCGGGCAAATTGTACTGCTGTAATCTTGCCTTCTATCCCTCTTTCTCCAAAACCTGGCGCTACAATAATACCGTCTAATTCGCTTAATTGCGAAGCAACATTCTCCGAATTTATTTTTTCAGAGTGATAGCATTGTAATTCTACTGAACATTCGTTTACAGCTCCTGCATGTATTACTGATTCTATAATTGACTTATAGGAATCTTTTAATTCAATATACTTGCCAACCAAACCAATTTTAATCTTATACTTAGGGTGTTTAAGCTTTTTTAGAAAATCTTCCCAGGGTTTTAGGTCTGGTTCATTAGTGTTTTTGATCCCCATTTTTTTCATAACGGTAACATCTAATTTCTCTTTTAGCATTACCAATGGGACATCGTATATGGTTTCAACATCAATTGATTCTATTACTGAATCAACATCAACATTGCAAAATAATGCAACCTTTTTTCTAACATCTTGTGTAAGTTCTTTTTCAGTTCTTAATACCAAAATATCAGGCTGCACCCCATTTTCTAATAATAGTTTAACACTGTGTTGGGTTGGTTTTGTTTTTAATTCGCCCGATGCGGCAAGATACGGAACCAAAGTAAGGTGTATTACCAAAGTGTCTTTCGGTTCTAATTCCCATTTCAATTGTCGTACAGCTTCAATATAAGGCAACGATTCTATATCACCTACTGTACCTCCAATTTCAGTAATTACAACATCGTATTTATGTTTTGTACCCAGAAGTTTAATTCTGCGTTTTATCTCATCAGTGATGTGCGGGATGACCTGTACCGTTTTACCTAAATAGTCTCCTTTGCGTTCTTTGTTTATTACCGTTTGATATATCCTACCGGTAGTAACATTATTCGCCTGACTCGTGGGTACTCCCAAAAATCTTTCGTAATGACCCAAATCCAAATCGGTTTCAGCACCATCTATTGTTACATAACATTCGCCATGTTCATAGGGATTTAATGTCCCCGGATCAATATTAATGTATGGATCCAGTTTCTGAATGGTAACTGATAAACCACGTGCTTGCAATAATTTTGCCAGCGAGGCTGATATAATGCCTTTTCCCAATGATGAAGTTACTCCACCAGTTACAAAAATATATTTCGTATTTGCCAAGTTAATGTTTTTAAATTATTCGATCTTTGATTTTTCAATCATCGATATTTTTTCTTCCAAACTCTTCATTTCAGCTTTTGCTTCTTCAATCCTTTTCTGAACCTCGTTAATCATAGCTTCAGCATTTTTTGATTTCGCAAAAAATCCAATATTATTCTCCCACAATAGAATATCGCTCTCTAATTTTTTTACTCTGTGAATGTATTTTTCACGCTCTTGTTTTAATCTGTTGTCCCCTTTAATTGAGGTACCCATGCTATCTACCTTATTCTTGAATTTAAGTAGGTTCTTTTTGCCATCGTCCATTTTTAATTGATCGAATAATTGATCGACCAATTTACGATACTTCTTTTGTATGTCTTCTTTTTTTGCAATGGGCACAAATCCTATTTCAGACCATCGCTGTTGAAATTCTTTAACCGAATTGAAATTGGCATCAGCATCTCCACCCAATTGAAAATTTTCTATTTCAATCAGTAATGCTTCTTTCAATTTTAAATTATTTTCATATTCATTATCTACACTGGCAAAATGAGCATTTTTAGCATTAAAAAAACTATCGCATGCCAACCTGAAACGCTTCCAAATTGAATCGGAATGCTTTTTAGGAACCGGACCAATATCTTTCCAACGTTTTTGTAATTGAATCAGCTCATCACTCGTTTTCTTCCATTCGGTAGATTCTTTTAATGCTTCTGCTTGAAAACAAATATCTAGTTTTAGCTGTAGATTAGCATTCTGATCATCTTTTATTTTGGAATAGAAATCGCGCTTGCGATTGAAAAAATCATCACATAAATTATGAAAACGTTGGTATACTTCTGTATTCTGCTTACGTGGCGCAAAACCTATAGTTTTCCATAATTCTTGAAGTTCAACAATTCCCGCAGTTTTTTCATCCCATTCTTTTACCGTTGAAATTTCTTGTTGCAATACCTCCTCTATTTTATCGCAAATATTGGTTTTAAGGTCTAGGTTTTTCTTTTGCGATTCTTTTAGATTTTCAAAATACTCTTGATGTGCCTTATTGATCTTGGCAGTAGCCGCTTTAAATCTATCCCATATTTCTACACGGTTTTCATTGGGTACCGTACCAATTTCACGCCACTGAACATGCAAATCTTGCAAAGTTTTAAACGACTTTACAACTGAGGATTCCATGATTTGTTTCTCCGCAGCAAGACATAATTCAGTTTTTAATTGCAAATTCTTTTTTAAATCTAAATCTCTGAGTTCTTTATTTAGTTTTAAGAAATCGTAAAATTTATCAACATTGTGATGATAATTCTCATATAAATCTGAAACATTCGCTTGCGGTACCGTTCCTATTGTTTTCCATTTATCAACTAAGGCCTTAAACCGTTTGTGTATATCTGTAATTAATCCTTCTTTCGAGGGCAATTCTTTGATTTCTTCAAGAATTGCAGTCTTTTCTTTAAGATTTTGGAGTTTTATTGCTTCTAACTTCTGCGTGTGTTCATGCTTTTGCTCTTTATATTTTTTAATGAGCAGTTTTAATTCTTGTTCTTCAGTAGATTCCTGAACCTGAAAGTCCTCAATGATCCCTCCGCTTTCAACGAAAAGTTTTTTACTGGCCTCTATTTCTGATTTGTGTCTTTTGTAAAAAGCAATTTTCATTAAGTCAACCTCATCTCTCAATTGCTCCACGCTTTTGCTTTCTAAAATTTCTTTGAGCTTTTTTACAATTTCTTTGCTGTCTAATCCTGCCAGCGCTTTTGTAAATACTTGCTCACGTGCTTCAATTTCAAGGTTTAACGGAACAATATCTTCTGTTTCATCAGATGAATTATCCTGATCTATTGGACTCTCTTCGGCCTGCGATTCTAATTCTCCTAAGATTTTAATTTCTTCGGATTTTCCTTGTGCGTCAGGTGTTTCGTTTGAATGTATTTCCATAAAACTGCTTTTGTTCAAAAGGACGAAATTAATATATTGCTAAATAATACTCAAATAAATATCAAATATTTATACGTTAATTATGTTTTAATTTTATTAATAGGGTAAAAATCTTAATTTTGTGGGTGTTATTCCATCTAAAATGCACATAGATATTATTACGGTTCTCCCTGCTTTGCTCGAAAGTCCATTAGATCATTCCATTTTGAAACGGGCTAAAAATGCAAATATAGTTAGCATTGGTATTCATAACCTGCGAGATTATTCAATTGATAAGCATAAAAGAGTTGATGATTATTCTTTTGGAGGCGATCCGGGAATGGTTTTGATGATTGAACCTGTGGAACGATGTATAAATTTTTTGAAAAGCCAGCGAAATTATAACGAAATTATTTATACTTCCCCTGATGGTGAAGTGTTTAATCAAAGAACAGCCAATCAGTTGTCAATTACTGAGAATATCATTATTCTATGTGGTCATTATAAAGGTGTTGATCAAAGGATTAGGGATCATTTTATTACAAAAGAAATCTCGATAGGCGATTATGTGCTTACCGGAGGTGAGTTGGCTGCTTGTGTAATGGTTGATGCTATTGTGCGATTAATTCCGGGAGCTATTTCCGATGAGGTTTCTGCACTTACCGATTCTTTTCAGGACAATCTTCTGGCACCTCCTGTTTTTACAAGGCCTGCCAATTATAATGGATGGACGGTTCCAGAGATTTTGTTATCGGGGAATACTTCAAAAATACGCGATTGGCAATTGGAGCAATCTTTAGAGCGCACAAAAAGATTGCGCCCCGATTTGCTAAGGTAAAATAGAAAATATTTTTGAAATCAAATTTTATCCTTCAGAGACCATTTTACAGCCAATGCAGCTCCTACAATTCCAGCATTATTCATAAGTTGAGCGGGAACCAAACTGCATTTTGTATTGAGTGTAAAATCATATTTTGAATAATGTTTGCTTACCCCTCCGCCTATAATGATTAAATCAGGCCAAAATAAACTTTCCATGTAAGTAAGGTATTCATTGAATCTCTTACCCCAATCGGTCCAACTTAAATCTAATTTTTGTCTTGTGGCATCGGATGCATATTGCTCAGCTTCCTGTCCGTTTGGTAAAATAAGGTGACCTAACTCAGTATTTTCAACCACGTTACCATTGGAAAACAAAACGGTTCCAATACCGGTTCCAACAGTAATAATGAGTACAACTCCGCGTTTATCTTTTCCTGCTCCAAATTTCATTTCAGCAAGACCTGCGGCATCTGCATCATTAATTATTCTAACCGGGCTTTTGGTTTGTTGACTGATAAGCGCTTCTATATTGGTTCCTATAAAAGACTTGTCAACGTTAGCTGCGGTTTTGGAAATTCCGCCCTGTATTACAGCGGGAAATCCAACCCCAATGGGGCCTTTCCATTCAAAATGCGATGCAATCTGGCTAATTACATCTGCTACAGCATCAGGTGTTGGAGCGTCCGGTGTAGGTATCCTGTAACGTTCAGTGAGGAGTTCTCCCTTCTTAGTGTGCACAATTGCCCCCTTAATACCCGAACCTCCAACATCAATGCCTAGAATCTTCTTCAAAATCATCATTTTCTTTAAGGTAAAACCTTCTAAATCAACAACTAAATACATCAGTATTTATAAAAACAATAATACCACTTTAATTTTGATTTAGCAAATTTTCGACTTATTAAAAGTTATTAACATTGCCGAAAATGCCTATTTTAATGTGGCTACATAAGACTGATAATTAGAAGGTTGGTTTTTCCTGTCAATATTGCATGCAATTAAGTCATTTTGTCGCTATGCTCACCGCAATAATTCTGCGTAATATTTTTTTATTTTAATTACATTTTGTAATGTTGCAGGCGAATTTGAGAAACAACTGTATATATAGTGTAGGGTAGTATTCATAAATTCCGGATTGGGAGGTATAGTCCTGACCGTTAGTGTATTAAACAAAATATTTTTATATGGCGTTACAAAACAAAATTGATGAGCTCCAGAAAAAAAGGGAGCAGGCTTTTCAAGGTGGCGGCGAAAAAGCTATGGAGAAGCAAAATGCAATGGGCAAATTATCCGCCCGCTCCAGAATTTTATCGATTGTAGATCTTGATTCTTTTCAAGAGTACGACTTGTTCGTTGAACATGAGGCACGTGATTTCGACATGGCTAAAAAGGTTTTGGCTGGAGATGGTGTTATTACAGGTACTGGAACCGTAAATGGTATGCCTATTTGTATTTATGCTCAGGATTTTACCGTTGCAGGTGGTTCGCTAGGTAGCATGCATGCCAAAAAAATTGTAAAAATTATGGACCATGCCCTGAAAATGAGAATGCCTCTTATAGGTATTAACGATTCAGGTGGTGCCCGTATCCAAGAGGGTGTTAACTCATTAGCTGGTTATGGCGAAATATTTTTCCGCAATACACTGGCTTCAGGTGTTATTCCTCAAATCTCTGTTATCCTTGGTCCTTGCGCCGGTGGAGCAGTTTATTCACCTGCTTTAACCGACTACGTTTTTGTGGTAGATAATATTTCAAAGATGTTTATTACCGGGCCCGAAGTTATTAAAACGGTGTTGGGTGAGGAAATCTCAATGGAAGATCTAGGCGGTGCTCGTGTACATAGCGAAATAACTGGTAATGCTCACTTCTTTGCTTATACTGAGGTAGAATGTTTCGAACAAATCAAAAAGTTACTTTCTTTTATTCCTCACAATAATCTTGAAAAACACAGAACGCTTGAGGCTAAATTACCTAAACCCGAATTCAAAATTGGTGAAATTATCCCTGAGGATCCACGTCTACCTTACGATGTAAGAGATGTGATTAAATCTGTAGTGGATGATTCTGATTTTTTTGAAATTCAGGAACGTTGGGCGGGTAATATAGTTATCGGTTATGGCCGTATTAATGGTCGTACTGTAGGTTTTGTTGCCAATCAACCTCTTGTGCTAGCAGGTGTTTTAGATGTTGATTCATCAAATAAAGCTGCCCGATTTATCAGATATTGCGATGCTTTTAATATTCCTATTGTTACCTTAGTCGACCTTCCAGGTTATCTTCCAGGTGTTGATCAGGAACATGCAGGAGTTATTCGTCATGGAGCAAAAATCCTTTATGCATATAGCGAAGCTACTGTTCCTAAAATTTCTGTAATTCTCAGAAAAGCATACGGAGGTGGTTATATTGCCATGAATTCAAGACATTTACGTGCCGATTTCGTATTTGCATGGCCTTCTGCCGAAATTGCTGTGATGGGACCTGAGGGTGCTGCCAATATCATTTTCCGTAAAGAAATAATGGAGGCTGAAAACCCCGATGAAATGAGGAGAATTAAAGTGAAGGAATATACCGAGAAATTTGCTAACCCTTATGTAGCAGCTTCTAAAGGATATGTTGATTCAGTAATTGCTCCTTCTGAAACCCGAAAAGTTGTTGCCCACGCTATTGAAGTTTCTGGCAATAAATTTATTGGCGGACCAAGCAAAAAACATGGCGTTCCACCTTTTTAATTATATGCAAATGAAGCAGTTTAATGATTTAAAACCCATTAATATTATGGGTACAGAATATCTTACCACTTTTACTAAGGCATACGAGAAACGCACCAATTGGGTGAAAAATAATCCCAAGCATATTTGTTCTTATATTCCAGGAACCATTTTGGAAATCAAGGTTAAAGAAGGTATGGTAGTTAAAGAAGGTCAGGAAATCCTTATTTTAGAGTCTATGAAAATGGCTAATAAAATTAAGTCTCCTGCAAATGGAACTATCAAGGTTATTCATGTTACTTCTGGTGATAGAATACCTAAGGGCTTTTTAATGTTTGAATTAGTGTAAAATCTGAATCAAGGCTCAATTATTATAAAGCAGGTGCTATTTATGGTACCTGCTTTTTTTATAAATAGCTCTCAAATACAGAATGATCCTTAAATTCCTTTTTTAACGCAATTTCATATTTGAAAATTCCAAATACCGAACTTCCACTTCCCGACATAGAAGCAAAGAGGGCTCCGAATTCATATAACTTACTCTTTATTTCACTTATTTCTGGATGCTTTATAAAAACTGGCGCTTCAAATGAATTGGATAAGTAATTTTTCCATTCATCTACAGGGAGTGTTCCTAAATTTTTTAGGTTGAATTCCGATGGGTGTGGTTTTACCAAACCATATGCTTCCTTTGTTCCAACATGAATAGGTGGTACTATCAAAACTAAAAAATACCTCTTCAAATCCAAACACATAGTCTCAATTTTTTCTCCTTTTCCATGGGCATAACAAGGTTCATTATGAATAAAAAAGGCACAATCACTGCCCAATTCCGCTGCCGCTTGCAATAATTCTTGTTGGCTTTTAAAAACTTCATACTTGTTGTTAAGTATTTTTAAAGCAGAGGCAGCATCTGATGATCCACCACCCAAGCCTGATCCGAAGGGTATGTTTTTATGCAAATGAATTTGTAAAGGGGGAATGGTAGTATGTCTGCGTGCAATTTGAATGGCTTTTGATACCAAATTGTCACTTGTATTGCCAGGTATTTCCAATCCACTGGTGCTAAAACTGTCTTCTTCAGTTCCATCAGACTTTTCAATTATCTCTAATGCATCCAACCATTTTACCGGGTAAAAAATGGTTTCAATATTATGAAATCCATCGGGTCTCTTTTCTATTACATTCAGACCGATATTGATTTTTGCATTGGGAAAAACAAGCATGCCTAATATTTATTTATTAACACTATACCTTAGTTTGATTTGGTCTTGTTGAAAAAACACGGCACCAAATTGTTCAAAGCACAATAATAGTTTATAATTTTGAGAAAAAAATAAAATGGCCGGAAAATTCACTCAGAAAGCATATCAACGCAAACCAAATCCTATTCTATCTGAAGGAGGGAAAATCCCACCTCAGGCGCTTGATCTCGAAGAGGCTGTTTTAGGGGCTATTATGCTTGAAAAGGATGCCATATCAAATATTATTGATATTCTTAAGGCTGAATGTTTTTATAAAGATGCTCATCAAAAAATTTTTAAGGCTGCTTTAGATTTATCGTCTCGCCATGATCCTATTGATATGCTAACAGTAGCATCTGAATTGCGAAAAGTAGGTGAATTAGAGAATGTTGGTAATGTTGTATATTTATCTCATCTTACTGGTCAGGTTTCTTCATCAGCTCACATTGAATATCATTCCCGCATTATTGCTCAAAAATTTATCCAAAGAGAACTGATTCGCATAGCCAGCGACATTCAAACCCGTGCTTATGATGAGGAAATGGATGTTGAAGACTTACTCGATTATTCTGAAAATCAATTGTTTGTACTTACTTCAGGTACTTTGAGTAAAGAAATGATGTCCATCAAGGATGTATTACATAAGGCCATTAGTGATATTGAAGAAGCCAGCAAAAGAGAGGATAGCTTGAGTGGCGTTCCTAGCGGATTTACAAAATTAGATAGAATGACTTCGGGCTGGCAACGAAGTGATTTGGTTATTATCGCTGCGCGTCCTTCTATGGGGAAAACGGCATTTATTCTTTCTATGACCCGAAATATGGCGGTTGATCATAAAAGACCCATCGCTGTTTTTTCACTTGAAATGTCGGCGGTGCAAATTGTAAATCGTTTGATAGTAGGTGAAACTGAAATAAGTTCAGATAAAATTAGGTCGGGAAAACTTACTCAAGAGGAATGGCGTCAACTTGAATCCCGCATCAAACCATTGGAGGAAGCTCCTGTATTTATTGATGATACCGCTGGAATTTCTGTTTTTGAACTTCGGGCCAAATGCCGAAGGCTTAAAAGTCAATATGGCATAGCCATGGTGATTATTGACTATTTGCAGCTTATGACAGGAACACCCGAAACTAAAGGCAATAGAGAGCAAGAAGTGAGTACAATATCTCGTTCGTTGAAAGCTTTGGCAAAAGAATTGGATGTGCCGGTAATAGCCCTTTCTCAGCTAAACCGTTCGGTTGAAAGCCGCGCAGGAAACAAGCGGCCGCAATTATCCGATTTACGTGAATCGGGTGCTATTGAACAAGATGCCGACGTGGTAATATTTATTCACAGACCCGAAAAGTATGGTATTGAATATTTTGATGATGAAACAGCTGCTTCTACCAAAGGTATTGCTGAAATTATTATTGCTAAACATCGTAATGGAGCTATTGGAGATGTGAAGCTTAAGTTTGAAGACCACTTAGCTAAATTTAAAGATCTTGAAGCTATTGATGAGTTTGGCGATTTGGGAGTAGGAAATTATCAAAGTGTTGTGGTGGGTTCAAAAATGAACAACGATGCCGTTGAATTTGATTCGCAAAGTTTTAATAAAATGAGCATCCAGCCCAATAGCGGATTCGATCACGAAGCCCCTTTTTAAATCTATAGGATGTTTTTTATTTCAAGTAGTTGCTCTATTTCGAAACTCACTTTTTCTTGGTGTTGATTTTTAAGTGGATTGAAATATATCTGATCAATACCTGCTTTGCGCGCTCCTAAAATATCAATATGTAATTCATCGCCTATCATGATTGATTTTTCTTTCTTTGCATTTAACGTACTTAAAGCATGATAGAAAATTCTAACATCGGGCTTTACATAACCGCTGTTATCAGAGGTAATGATTTTCTTAAAATATTTTTCAATATGGCAATTTCGTAATTTCCTATATTGTACATCGTCAAAACCATTGGTTAAAATAGCCATTTGATAATTTGAATTCAAATAGTCAAGTAGTTCTATACAACCTTCTATCAAATGGGTCTTGCTGGGTATAATGTCTATATACATTTGGTTTAAAACCATAGGATCAATATTATTGCTTATCCCACATTCTTCTAAGGTTAATGTAAAACGATTTCTTAGCAGTAATTCTTTTGATATCGCTCCTTGTTTATATAATTCCCATTGACCTATATTATGCTTATCAAAGACAGTCATAAACATTTCTGTGCTACAATACTTTTCTACCTGTATTGCTTCAGAAATCTCTACCATGGTTTCATTCATGTTTTTATTGTAATCCCAAAGTGTTCGGTCGAGATCAAAATAAAGATATGCATACTTGCTTTTCATGTTACAAATATATGAAATTTATTAAATTCATATATAGCTGAAATTTAAGTGTATAGCATTTTTATCAATTTTTTATAAGCCCTGAAATAAATAAAAATGATTGTTTGAGTAAAAAAAAGCAACATTAAGTTTGATTTTATTTGCATAGTTACTATATTTGTATATGTAGGAGTGTTGTATGGTTTTTATTTTGGTCTCTTCTCAAATTGAATATCCTCAATGATACTGTACGCTTATTTTTTTATTAATTTTTTAATTTTTTTAGTTTATGAACATTTTTGTTGCAAATTTGAATCTCAGTATTCAAAATGATCAATTGAAACAATTGTTTGAAGATTATGGCCAGGTTGATTCTGCTAAGGTAATCATGGATCGCCAAACCAATCGTTCAAAAGGGTATGGCTTTGTTGAAATGCCTAATGAAGAAGAAGGTCTAAAAGCAATTCAGGAGTTAGATGGCGCTGAAGTTGATGGAAGACCAATTACTTGTAAAAAAGCACGTCCTAAAGAAGAAGGAGGAGGCGGTGGCCGCGAAGGTGGTTTCCGTTCTAACAATCGCGGTGGCGGTGGTGGTGGATACCAACGTCGTCCAGGTGGTGGCGGTGGCGACCGTGGTGATCGCGGTGGTAATCGTTTTTCTAGTAGAGTAGAACGTCAATAATCTATATGATCGATTCTAAGGGGTTGGCACTGTCAACCCCTTTTTTGTTTTCTTTTCCTGAAAGTACAATTACAAATTCTCCTTTCGTTCCCTTTTGCTCAAAATAATGTATTACTTCTGATAAGCTGCCTCTCACTGTTTCTTCAAATTGCTTGCTTATCTCCCTCGAAATACTTACCCTTCTGTCTTCTCCCGATATTTCTCTAATTTGTGTGAGCGTTTTTATGATCCTATAAGGCGATTCGTAAAAAATAATAGTGCGCTTTTCTTCAACAATCTCTCTTATCTTGGTTTGTCGCCCTTTTTTTATGGGTAAAAATCCTTCAAATACAAATGTGTCAGATGGAAGGCCTGAATTTACCAATGCAGGTATCAAGGCAGTTGCTCCAGGTAAACAATCAATCTGTATATCTTCTGTAATACATGCTCTTACAATCAAAAATCCTGGGTCTGATATCGAGGGTGTTCCCGCATCAGATATCAATGCTGCATTTTCACCATTTTTAAGTCTTTGAATTATTTTTTCCAGACTCTTATGTTCATTAAATTTATGATAAGCAAACATGGGTTTGCTTATTTCAAAATGCTTTAACAATACCGATGAGGTTCTCGTATCTTCTGCCAATATAAAATCTACTTCTTTTAAAACCCGCAATGCCCTCAATGTAATATCTTCAAGATTTCCTACAGGGGTGGGTACAATATATAATCGACTCATTTTCTATACCTCCTTTTTAAGAGATTTAGTAACGAAATTACATGCTCATTCTGTTCATCCCAATGAAAATGATTGTTAATGTATGTTATAGATTCTTCAATACTGTTCATTTCATTGAATGCTTCAATGCTTTTATGATACAATGCTGCATTGTTATTAAATAGTTCGCGTGTGTACAAAAACCGATCGTTGATGCCTATCGCTTTAAAAAGATCTTGAATGGCTATTCCCTGAATAGTTTCAGAAGAGTATTGCTGTTTAGAGGCCTTTTCTATACTGTCATTAATGGTAAGACTTTTCTGATTCAACTTTTCTGCGATAATTTCCTGTTCCTTCTTAGGTCCGTTTACAGGTTCCTTCGCTACAATATTTACTTCATTTTGAGAATCCTGAATCTCCAATATCAATGATGCTGCAACAGGTTTCTGTTCTTTTAGATTTTCAGTAATTTCAGTTTTTTGAATGGCTGGTTTTTCATCTTGCAGTTTTTGCGAAGATGGAATGAATTCGCTATTTATGGTTTTAACTTCTGAATAAACAGCCCTTATGCTCTCTAGCACAATGTCTTTTTCAATTTCACTCCAATTTCCATTTTGACTTTTTATTTGTTTAATGATGCTTTCTAACTGCTTTATAATTTCTGTACCTTTCATCGCACTCATTTTTTGATTTCTTTTTTAATATCTCAGCGAAATAACTTTAATTTGTAAATTAATAAATAATAATCTGAATTTTAAAGAAATTTGAATGTTTATTGAAGCAAATGCTAATCTTAGAAACGAAAGCGGATGTATTGAGGTGATAACAGGGTCAATGTTTTCTGGAAAAACAGAGGAATTGTTACGACGGCTCAAGAGAGCCAGTTATGCGCATCAAGGTGTTGCTTTGTTTAAGCATGCTTCCGATAAGCGATATTCTCTAACTGATGTAGTTACTCATGATGAGCAATCTTTTCGAGCCATTGCAATAAATAATTCTTCTGAAATAATACCTTGGCTAAAGCAAGAGTCTGTAGTGGCTATTGATGAAGCTCAATTTTTTGATTTGGAATTGGCTGTAGTTTGCAATCAATTAGCCAACTCAGGCATTCGTATGATTGTTGCTGGGTTGGATATGGATTTTCTCGGTAAACCTTTTGGCCCTATCCCTGAATTGCTTGCTAATGCCGATTTTATTACTAAACTCAAAGCAATTTGTGTATCTTGCGGTAATCTTGCGCATTTTTCTCATCGAAAATCCTCTGAAAATGAATTGATAGTTACCGGTGCGTATAATATTTACGAACCTTTGTGCAGGTTTTGTTATCAAAAAGCAATGAAATGAATTATGTAACGAGTGATATTGCTGCGATTTTAAATGCTGCGATTGTTGGAGATCCCAATATTTTGCTTCATGGTATTTCTATTGATAGTCGTTCCGTAATTGTTAATGAGCCAACTCTTTTTGTAGCGTTAAAAACCAATAAAAATGATGGCCATCGGTTTATTAAAAGCCTATATACAGAAAAAAAAATCCGTGCTTTTTTGGTCTCGCAAAAACCAGATGATTGGGAAACAATGTCTGATGCTTGTTTTATTCAAACCAACGATACTTTAATTGCTCTTCAAACTATAGCCAAGTACCACCGGTTACAATATCATTTTCCGGTATTGGCAATCACTGGTAGCAATGGTAAAACAATTGTTAAAGAATGGCTGTTTGAGTTACTTCATGTTGATAAAGAAATTGTTAGAAGCCCCAAGAGTTATAATTCTCAAATTGGGGTTCCTCTTTCAATACTAAATATGTCAGATAAACATGAATTGGCAATTATTGAAGCAGGAATTTCTAAGGTGGGTGAAATGACAGTATTATCCAGTATTATTCATCCCGACTATGGGATATATACTAATCTGGGCGATTCTCATCAAGAAAATTTTGATTCATTATATCAAAAAGCCTTAGAAAAATCAAAGCTTTTTCTGACGGTGAAATATCTAATTTATTGTTCCGATTATCCAGAGGTGCACAAGGCTCTTAGCAATGTTTTGAATAAGAATATTAAGTTAATTAACTGGAGTACATCTGATAAAGATGCTTCTGTATTTGTGTTGAGCAAAAAAGTGCAGGGCAATGTTACGATTATCACTCTTAATTGTAATGGAGAATTACATACATTTTCAATACCTTTTATCGACGCAGCTTCCATAGAAAATGCAATTCATTGTTGGGTTTTTCTGAAATATTTTGATGGCGATATGTTAAAGTTTATCCCTCGCTTTGAAAATATTCATTCTGTTGCCATGCGGTTAGAACTGAAGAATGGCAGAAATAATTGTACTATTATTAATGATACCTATAATTCCGATTTTAATTCATTGAAGATTGCTCTTCAGTTTATGTTGCAACAAGTCCAACATGAAAATCGAATAGTTGTACTCTCCGACATGCTTCAGTCAGGTAAACCGCATGAAATTATTTACAAAGAGATTGCCGAATTAGTAATTCATCAAAACATTTCGCTGTTTGTTGGGATAGGACCTAATATGATGAAGTTTAAACATTGTTTTCCAAAAAAATCTTTATTTTTTATTTCTACCGAAGATTTTTTAGCAGACGCGTCACATAGATTATTCAGCAATGCGGTTGTACTTGTTAAAGGTTCTCGTAATTTTAAATTTGAAAGTATCGTAGATCTTCTTGAGCAGAAATCGCACCGCACTATTTTAGAAGTTAACCTCACCTCATTAATACATAATTTAAATTATTATCGTTCGCTTATAAAGCCTCAAACTAAAGTTATGGCTATGGTAAAAGCGTTCTCATACGGTAGCGGAAGTGTTGAGATTGCCAGCGAACTTCAATATCATAAAGTGGATTATCTTGCTGTAGCTTTTGCAGATGAAGGCGTTCACCTCCGACAAAAAGGAGTAAGCATGCCCATTGCTGTTATGAATCCGGAGGAAGGCGCATATAATCTTTTAATTGAATATCAATTAGAACCCGAAATTTATAATTTAAATACGCTTTCTTTGTTGTTACATGCTTTAAAAACATCCAAAGTGTATCATTTTCCTATTCATATCAAATTGGATACAGGAATGCACCGTCTAGGGTTTCAAGAAGAAGAAATCGATTTATTGATACAAATATTGTCCGAAACAGATCATATCAAAATTATTTCCGTTTTTTCTCACCTAGCAGCAAGTGATGAAGCAAGACATGATGAGTTTACTAAATCTCAGATTTCATTGTTTGAAAAAATGAGCAAGAAGATTCTCAATAGCTTTAATTATCCTATAATGCGGCATATTTTGAATTCAGCCGGCATTGAAAGATTTTCAAATGCTCAGTTTGATATGGTTCGCTTGGGTATTGGTCTTTATGGTGTAGGAACTGAGTTATCTTCAACTTTATTATTACCTGTAAGTTCTTTAAAAACATCTATATTGCAAGTAAAGAGAATAATGCGGGGTGAAACTATTGGCTATTCTAGAAATGCAATTGCCGTTGAGGATACCAATATTGCAATACTACCAATTGGGTATGCAGATGGCTTTAACCGAAAAAATGGTAATGGAACTGGAAAAGTATTCATAAATGGTAATTTTGCTCCTGTTATTGGTAACGTTTGTATGGATATGACCATTATTTCAATACAGAATATTGATGCAAAAGAAGGGGATACTGTTGAAATATTCGGAACGGGATACCCCGTAACCGAACTTGCAAATTCTATTGGTACCATTCCATATGAAATATTAACCGCTGTTTCGCCTCGGGTTAAACGAATTTATTATAAAGATTGATAAAAAAAATAAATTCTGAATTTTAAGTTATTAATGTTGAATAGAATAATATGAATAAAATTTCTGTAGTAATTATTACTTTTAACGAGGAAAAAAATATTGCCCGTTGTATTCATTCCGTGGAGGGATTAGCAGATGAAATTCTTGTTGTGGATTCATTTTCTAAAGACAATACAATAGCTATTTGCGAAGAATTAGGAGCAAAAGTTATTCAACATGCATTTGATGGATATATTGAACAAAAAAACTATGCTGTTTCTAAGTGCGAATTTGATTATGTTTTATCACTCGATGCTGATGAAGCCCTTAGTGATCAATTATACGACTCTATTAAAAAAGTGAAAGAAGATTTGTCACATGATTGTTATTCTTTTAATCGCTTAACATATTATGGTGGTCGTTTTATTAAGCATTGTGGATGGTATCCCGATGTAAAAATCAGATTGTGGGATAGAAGGAAAGGTTCGTGGGGTGGCGATAATCCGCACGATAAAGTGGTAATGGATCCGACTTTCAAATTAAAACATTTGAAGGGTGATTTATTGCATTATACGTACGATTCAATTGAAGATCATTTAAATCAGGCGAATAAATTCACTACTATTTCTGCATTGTCTAAGTTTAATAAAGGAATACGCACAAATATAATTAAGATATATTTTTATTCAAAATTCAGATTTTTTCGTGACTATATTTTATACCTGGGATTTCTTGATGGCTTTTATGGATATATGATTAGTAAGATCAATGCATATAGTGTTTTTTTAAAGTATTCCAAGCTTTTAGATATGCAACGTGAGAAAGATAATAGGAATATTAAATCGAGCATACATGCCACATTATTGGTAACAACATACAATAGAATTGAAGCGCTGGAATTGGTTTTAAAAAGTGTTTTGAATCAAAAAA
>JAIFLP010000143.1 GCA_020049015.1 Bacteroidota bacterium
CTACTTCAACCAAATTCGCAAGTTTACCTATAATAAAGTTCTTATCCGAACCGCTTAACTCTTCTTTCTGGTTCTCTGCATAATATGAAATTCTTCCGTTAGCCGCTTTATAATTAATATCCTTGGGAAGTTTAAATTCAAATTCAAAATAACCATTTTTTACACTTACATTACCCGAATATAATATATTTTCTTGGCTGATAAATAGCTGTTCCGATGAAGTACTGGGATGGTTTACCAGTGTTTTTTTTAATAATGGTTTATCATAAATCACTGGATATAATTTACCATTATAACTCGAATCGATATTTCCATCTTGCATTACCACTTTTCCATACACTCTATAAAATCCAAGCGCTTTAATGGTGTCTGATTTTATATTTTTATTATTGTCCCATATAGAATCAGTTACCACTGCCGATGATTGGGGAATTGCCAAGCGAAGGGTAGGATCCCCCAACAGTGAAAAATTTCGATTGTTTACACTTACACCGGTTGCATTTTTAGCAATTCTACTTATGTCACCCAAACGATTGGATTGTTTATTTGCGAGTAAATTTTTATAAAAATTGGTATGGATGGTTTGATTTTCGTTGGAATACACCAATCTGGTAGTTGAAAATAATGATACAGCACCTCCTTTGTCATGTAGCAAAACTTTTTCGCCTAATGTTAAGTCTTCTTTTAATTTGCGAGTAGTGTTTTCACTACCTGTATTTTCTATAGATAGTTCATCAAATCTCGAAATCTCACATGATGCTGTAACAAATAAAAATAATTTGTCGAAATTCTCCCATGTTTTCACAATATCACCGTTCATGATGTTCTCACTGGTAATATTTCGAATTCCACCATGCCCTGTGTAATTTAATATTAAGGTTCCTTTCGAAACTCTGTTTTGCAGTGCAATTGCAGCATCGGGTGAAGTTTCTCCTGCTGAGGAAATGATTTGTTTATAGGCATCCATGTATATCTTAGTTACATTGAAATCTGGATACTGATTACTAGCATAATCAGCAAGAGAATTGGCTTGTAACATATGGATATCCCAATCTTCATCATCAGAAATAAAAGTATGCATATTTCTCCAGTTTCCATAACTATCAGAACTTTCGTACTTTTTTATTTTTTTAATTAGCAACTCAGCTTCTTCTGTTGTTTTTACTGGTAAACGACCGATACCAATATCTAACATTCCTCTGAGGGTTCCTCCATATGAACTGATGGTTTCATCGGGTTTGTCTTCGTCGAGCATACCAAAAAAATCATCGGAGGTAAATGAAGCATTTTGAATAATGGAATTACTCGATTGGAAAGTGAGAATATAATTGGTATTTCCATTTTCGATGGAGCTGCGATTATCGAATGAGCCATCTCCAAATAATAGCAAATACTTGGGCATAGCCGATTCATTATCAGCCCTGTCGTAAAACATTTTTACATAATCTCTGAGTGCCGAAACATCAGCTGAACCTGAAGAAAATTCATTATATATTTGTTCAGGTGTTACAATATGAACTGTCATCCCTTCTCTGCGTCGCATAGCAGCGAGTGTATCTGCTTGAGCCAGAAAACGATTGTGACTGATAATGAGGAAATCTGCTGCTGGCAAACCATGCAAATCTTGATTTTCAATCATTCCTAAATCTGATCCAGTAGTTATAGGACTCAGTGCATTTTCTGAATTAAAAGCAATGAATTGTCGCAATGCCTGAGTGGCTGTAATAAAGGTTCCGTTGCCACCTGCATAAGTAAGTGGTATTTGAACCGGTGCGGTAATATCGCTAATATCCCATACCATTGTTTGTGCTTTGGTATTTCCAATTGAAAACAAACCTACTTTTTCAATTCCTCTGGATTTAATATCTCTAAATAAAAGCTGACCTTCAGTCATAATAAGTTGCCTGCGGGCATTAACGGCTATATAATTTAAAAACCCATAAGCCAAATTATTCCCCAGTTTGTCATAACTTATTTTAATGTTAATATTATTGCTCTTTGGATTAATTTTAAAATTGTTTTCAAATATCGAAGCAAATGCAGCGGTTTCGCTACCTGCATTCACTTTCTTCATTTCTGCACGGTGAATATTTTCGTTAAAAACAGAGATATTATAATAACTAATATCTGGCGATCGTGCTAAAAGTTGAAGAGCTATATTAGCCTGTTCTAAAGGAATTATATTAGGGAAATTGAAATCATTAAATTCATAGCTTTCTTGAAAATTAAATTGCTCTCCATACCACTCAGAGCCCGATCTAAATAGATTGAATAATTCCTTTTCATGAAATTTATAATCGTTAAACGTGCTTATGGTATCTGTAGCAATAAGATTCAATCCCTCATTGTTTTCAATAGGTATTGTTTTTCCACGACCCAAGCTGCTGGTTAAAAAGTAATATGAATAATCGTTAAATTTATTCAATGAATGTTTAAAAATGCTTGAAGTTTCATCATATTTCCAGGTATGCGGACTGCTACCAAAAAATAAGATAAAATCGCCATCACCAAAGATTCCATCGCCTCCATCGTTTACATAAATAGCATTCTCTACCAAATCGTCGTGTCGGAAATCAATATTTTGAGTAGATAACATTTTCCCGCCATTCCCATATACTCTTATGTTTTCCGGTTCTTCAATCCCAATATTTTTAAGCTCTTTGTATGTTAGTTTATAAACACCTTCTTGGCTTATCTTAATTTTAAACCATTTGCCCGTTTTAAGAACCGAATTAGAGGTGTATGTTTTTTGTGTTTCGTTGGCTATCAAAGCGGATTTTAAAGCTGAGGGTTTCAGGCGGAAATAAACAAGTCTTTCTAATTGGCCGTTTTCAGGGTTTTGCCTAAAGGGTAGCAGTGTATATAATATGCGGGCTTGTCTTCTTTGATACTCAATGCTTTGTTTTACAATTAATTCATTCGTCTTATTTAAAAGACTAACATCAATCAATGCAATTTCTGAGGCTGGAAGCGGCTCAAATAACATTGAATCTAATTCAAGACTTAGGGAACCATTTAAATCTGCCGGATCAAAGACCTCTGTATATTCAGGCATAGTAGCTGAAAAGCTTCCATAGGAAGCTGTCATGAAATAGGGAAGATATGTATTATCTGCCGATTTTATGGGCTTTTGCCAATCTAATTTCCTTTCTATTTGCTCAGAAGCCTTACTCCCAATAAATGAAAAGAGAAGAATAATACCTATATATTTTGAATAACGCATGACTATTTATTTTACTTATATCCTTAAACTATCGCATAATACCGTAATAACGAAAAAAAAAACTTAATATTGCACCTAATATTATATATATAATACAAAGTATTGGTTATCCCCTAATGAGAATAAACATAATTTATATAGTATTTGTTTTCAACGGCTTTTTGCTTTTTGCGCAGGATCCATTAAGCAGTCATTATAATAATAAATTTTTATTTCTAAATCCTGCATTTACCGGAACATCTGATGCGTATCGTTTTTATGGAGGATACAGAAATCAGTGGCCGTCGATGGGAAAAGCTTTTCTTTCCCAGTATGCAGGTTACGATCAGCCAGTTGATATATTAAGAGGAGGCTTAGGCGCAGGACTTTTCAACGATATGCTTGCAGGGGGGATATACAGGAATACCCAAATGGATATTTCTTATTCCCATTTTTTTAAGGTTTCTCGCAAATGGCAGTTTAGTGTGGCTTTGCAAACTTCTCTGGTATCCAGACAAATAGCTTATTCCGGTAAGGTTTTTCCCGATGTGCCTGAAGCAATTGTTCCATTTTCATCACTTCATTCCGATTTTGGCAGCGGATTTTTAGCATTCTATCACAATTTTTATCTTGGAGCTTCGTTACACAATATTAAATCAATATTTCAAAGTTCTTTAAAAACCAATCCATATAAAATAGGGTTGCAAGGCGGTAAGAATTTTGTTTTGAATAAATTTCGAAACATTTCTGCTTCCATACACGTATTAATACTTAAACAAGGCTCGTTTTTTCAGGTCAATTATGGGGGACAATTAAAGATTGACAGAATATATGCTGGAATTTGGCTAAGACATGATGAACGATTGCGATTTGAAAACCTTGTGTTATCAATGGGTGCACAGTTTTTTAATTATAAAGTGCAATATTCTTATGATTTATTTTTATTTAATACAAATAAATTTCTAAATTTGGGCGGGCATGAAATCTCATTTATACTTGAATTAAAATATAAAGAGAGTAGAAAAAGCAGGATGAAAGCATTTGAATGTCCAAAGTTTTAAGTGAACGATTTGTAGTAAAAGAGAAAAAGTTATATATTTGAAATTAAAATGCGATTTATGAAACGAACAGTTTTCTTCCTATCATTACTCGGTTTATTAATAGTTTCTTGCGGGAAATCCGATAAGGGCTTGTCTTCAACTACAGGTTGGGCATATAATAACCGGGAGAACGGGGGTTTTGAGGTTGTAGAAGGCTATGAGCAGGAGTCAGGTCCTGGATTAGTTTTCGTAGAAGGTGGTTCATTCACCATGGGACGTGTTGAGCAGGATTTGACTTACGATTGGAATAATTCTCCCCGTCGTGTCAGTGTTTCATCATTTTATATTGACGAAACGGAAGTGCGCAACGTTGACTATCGCGAATACCTTTATTGGATATCTCGCGTTTTTGCTCAATACGCTGAGGTTTATAGAAAGGCATTGCCCGATACTTTGGTGTGGAGAAGCAAACTAGCATACAACGAGCCTTATGTTGAGTATTATTTTAGGCATCCTGCTTATAATGAGTATCCTGTTGTAGGTGTTACTTGGTTGCAAGCTAATGACTATTGCTTGTGGCGTTCTGACCGCGTAAACGAAAAAATACTTATCGATGAGGGAATCTTGAAATGGGATCCAAATCAAAGCGGTGAAGAAAATTTTAATACCGATGCATACCTTGCAGGTCAGTACGAAGGTCTTGTTGGCAGAAACCTACCTAGCATGGATCCAAACAAAGAAGATCGTAAGGTGCAACTTGAAGATGGTATTATGCTTCCAAAATATCGATTGCCTTCCGAAGCAGAATGGGAATTTGCTGCTTTTGGCTTGATTGGAAATTCAGTAGATGAAAGGGTATACGAAAGAAGATTATATCCTTGGAATGGTCATGTACTCAGAAATGATCAAAAGAAAATAAGAGGTCAAATGCGTGCTAACTTTATCAGGGGTCGTGGTGACTATATGGGTACTGCGGGTGCATTGAACGATAATGCTGATATTACAGCACCAGTAAAAGCTTTTTGGCCAAATGATTATGGTCTATATAACATGGCCGGAAACGTTAACGAATGGGTAGCCGATGTTTATCGCCCACTTAGTGCCGAAGATTTTGATGAGTTCCGTCCTTATCGTGGTAATGAATTCGATCAATTGGTTCGCGATGAAGAAGGTAAAGTAGCAACTAAAGATAGTTTAGGTAGACTTAAAAGAGAGCCTGTTAAACCTGAAAATGTTGCTTCCAGAAGAAATTATAGAAAATCTGATTACAGAAACTATAAAGATGGTGACTTAGAATCAAGTATTGATTATACCAATACCGAAAATAAAGAAGCCGGATCAACCAGAATGTATGCGCAAAAACCTCCTACAGATTTTTCTTCATTAATTAATGATAACGTAAGAGTATTTAAAGGTGGATCATGGAAAGACCGTGCTTATTGGTTGAGCCCTGGAACCCGCAGATTTTTGCAAGAAGATATGTCTAAAGACGATCTTGGTTTCCGTTGTGCTATGACACGCGTAGGCAGCCCAAAAGGTTATTAATAGTATTCAAAAATATCAAAGGCCTCATTATGTCTCATAATGGGGCTTTTTAATGTTATATCATGGATGTTGTAAAAGATTTGTATGCTCTGTTTTTACAGGCCGATTCAGTGGTTACTGATTCAAGAAATATTAGCCCCAATTGCATATTCTTTGCTCTAAAAGGGGGTAATTTTGATGGGAATGACTTTGCCATTGATGCTGTTGCTAAAGGAGCCTTATGTGCAGTTGTAGATAAACCTGAATTAAAGGATAAAAAGGCCTGTTTCTGGGTGCCCAATGTTTTGAAAATGCTGCAGCAATTAGCCGCCTATCACCGCAAAAAATTGGGCTTGCCCATCATTGCCATTACCGGTTCCAATGGTAAAACTACTACAAAAGAATTATTGTTTAGCGTTATTTCTAAATCATTTAAAACTGTTGCAACACGAGGCAATCTTAATAACCATATTGGTGTGCCACTTACTTTGCTCAGTATGAACAAAAATACGCAGATAGGTATTGTTGAAATGGGTGCCAATCATATTGAAGAAATAGCATCATTATGTGAAATTGCCCAGCCAGATTATGGAATGATTACCAATATAGGTAAAGCCCATCTGGAAGGATTTGGCTCTTTTGAAGGCGTTATTCAGGCCAAAACAGAGATGTATAAATATTTGTCTGATAACAATGGAATTATTTTTTATAATGCCGATAATACTATTTTGTGTAATCAGCTTATTAAGTATCCTGGTGCTCAGAAAATCTCTTATGGCAAAGGATTTGAAAATTTTATTCAGGGAAAAGTTAGTGCAAAGGGTACATTCATCCAATTAATTATAAAAACAGAAGGGAAAGAAGATGTGAGCATTCAAACGAAATTAATGGGTGCTTATAATTACGAAAATGTTCTAGCAGCTGTTTGTTTCGGATCTTTTTTAAATATCCCAATGTCGCAAATTAAAATTGCAGTTGAAAATTATTATCCTGAAAACAATCGGTCTCAATTATCTGAGACCGCTTCTAATAAAGTGCTAATAGATTGTTATAATGCCAATCCTACCAGTATGAAAAGTGCCATAGAAAATTTTATTTTCTACGAACCTGAAAACGAAAATAAATATTTCATATTAGGTGATATGCTTGAATTAGGCAGCTATTCTGACGAAGAGCATTTGGGTATTGTGTCGTTTTTACATGAACAAGGTATCCGAAATGTATTTTTCTTGGGCCCTGAGTTTGGTAAATTAAAGCATAGATTCGATTATCATTTTTTTAGCGATGTGGAAAAACTCATTTCTTTTCTAGATGATAAGCCAATTAAGGGATTTTTTATACTTCTGAAAGGCAGTAGGGGGATACGATTGGAGCGGGTGCTGAATTGCCTTTGATAATTTATTTTTTTGTGTAATATTCTAACATCTCAATAATAACTCTTTTGCAAACCGGGCAATAAGAATGGTAGTATTCTCTCATGGCACAGTGCAGGTAGGGGCGATAAAAACCTTTTTTCTGATAATTGGCTCCTTCGTACATACCTATTTCTTTATCGGTTCCATTTATTAGTGCCGCCCATTTTTTTTCGAAATCCATCAAGTTTGATATATTTTCTTGTAGAGGTTCTCCGTTAAAACATGCTTGTGCGGGTAATTCCTTTGTATCATCAGAATATTCATCGGCCAAAAACGCTAATAAATGTGCCATCTCATGACAGAATACAAAGCCAGCCTGAGGGTTCTTAGTTGATATTGCCAAATGATGATTGAAGATACCCCCACCTCCATATTCATCAGTGTTTACCAATACACAAATAATATCGTAAGGAACTAAAGATGCCGCATCCCTAATTAAATATGAATCAGTAGCCAGCAGATACCTTTCACTTCCCAAAATATTAAATGAAGAACGAAGTACTGTATTTTTAATTATTCCTTTTTGTGGAATACTTGTTCCTGATTCTAATGAAGGATTAAATACATAATGAAAGTCAATACTTTTTTTATATTGCTTATAAGGTTCCCAAGCCAACATTTCATCTATCATATTTTGTGCGTCAGCTTTGAATTTTTTTTGTTCATCTCTAGTATAGCCTTCGGCTAAAAAAACGATGTCTAAGTTTTTTTTATAGTTTCCTAAATAATGCAAGCCTATTCTAAACTGATTTTTCTCTATACTTTTTTGAGCGCATGAGGCATCAATAATTTCTTCAAATAGCAATTGTTTTTTTGAATGATTATAGGTTCTGTATATTCTTAGTCGCGAATCTTTTTTTGGAAGCGGTATTCTCAAACTGTTTTTATAATGAAAGATACTGTCTTGTTGCTTTAAACACTGCCATTCCGCAAATAAATCGGAATAACCATTTTGGTAAATTAGAATCCCTGTTTCTAAATCGTTAAGCATAACAAGGTAGTCGCCTGCATTATTATGAAGAATGTATGAAGATGGATTACCAGACCAATATGGTTCTATTTTCCATTGAATGGCTTGAATAGAGCAAGTGTCATTGTTGCCCGAAATGACAAAATCTAAACGAAGACTATTATTGAAAAAATAAGTGTCGAGATTTCCCGCATATGCTGAAATAACGACACTTGACAATATGATACAAAAAAGTCTAGACAAGGAATATATTGTTTTTCTTACATTCAGCCTTCATTTCATCAGGCCAAATACTGCTTTGAATCTCGCCAATATGAGCTTTTCTTAAAAAGAACATACATGTACGTGACTGACCAATACCACCACCTATTGATTGAGGTAATTCTCCATTCAATAGTCTCTTATGAAAATACAGCTCTTTGCGTTGACTTGCATTTTCAATTTCCAATTGTTTTATCAGCGATTCTTTGTTTACACGAATACCCATTGAGGAGATTTCAAAGCTGCTTTCAAGAACTGAATTCCATAAAACGATATCACCATTCAATCCTTTTTTACCATTTTCAGTTTCTGTAGTCCAATCATCATAGTCAGGGGCACGTCCATCATGCTTTTCATTATTTTTTAATTTACTCCCAATGCCAATAATGAATATGGCTCCAAATTCTTTTGCAGCTTTAGTTTCTCTTTCGCGAGGCGTAAGATTTGGGTATTTTTCTAATAAATCCTCTGTGTGCAAAAAGGTTATGTTCTCCGGTAAAATGGGTTTTATATTTGGGTAATTTTCATATACCAAATACTCAACCCTCTTTAATACTTCATATAATTTATTAACAATGCTTTTCA
Organism: Bacteroidota bacterium; assembly: GCA_020049015.1. GTDB lineage: Bacteria > Bacteroidota > Bacteroidia > Bacteroidales > DTGW01 > JAIFLP01. The sequence goes on from JAIFLP010000143.1 coordinate 8,998, forward strand.
GGAAGCTCAGATTTCTCTCTCCTTCAAACATTACCCGTTCCCAATCCCACTGATCAACGTAAAGAGAATGAATATTATCCAATTCTTCGTCGGGTCGTATTGCGTTCATGTCAGTATATAGTCCAAATCCTTGTTCTATCTGATAATCAGCTAACATCATTCTTTTCCATTTTGCCAATGAATGAACAATTTCAGCAGGTTTATCGCCCATATCTTTAATAGGAAACGAAACAGGACGCTCTGTACCGTTAAGATCATCATTAATCCCGGTACCTCTCATTACAAATAATGGAGCTGTTACCCTGCGCAATCTAAGCTCAGCACTGAGATTTGATTCAAAAAAATCTTTTATAAGCTTGATGGCTTTTTCTGTTTGTTTTAAATCCAATACGGGCTGGTAATTCTTAGGTATGAATAGTTTGCTCATCTTAATTAATGTTTATTAGTATTTTTTATTAGCTTCATTAATAACTCATAACTTATAACTATATTTAATTTAGCCACGAAAATACACAAAAAAACAATATTTTAATGCTACCTTTTAGAAATTATTAAATAAATTTGCTAAATATAAACAAATAGTAAACATGGAAGAACACAATCATTTAGACGAGCTTGATAGAAGGATTTTAAGGATGATACAGGAAAATGCAAGGGTGCCATTTCTTGAAGTAGCCCGCGAATGTAATGTTTCTGGTGCTGCCATTCATCAAAGGGTTAACAAGCTTACTCAAATGGGTTATATTAAGGGATCAAAGTTCATTATTGATTCAAAAAAGATAGGTTATCATACGTGTGCATATATCGGTATTTACCTCGAAAAGGCCAGTTTCTTTAAAGATGTAGCTACTGAGTTGTCTAAGATTCCGGAAATAACGCAATGTCATTATACAACAGGGAATTATAATATTTTTATCAAATTATTTACCCGTGATAATGAACATTTGAAACAAATCCTTTCCGAAAAAATGCAAAATATCCCCGGTATTTCAAGAACGGAGACTTTTATTTCTTTAGAAGAATATTTCAACAGGAGTTTGCCGATTATTTAAATATTTACTTCATAAAAAAAAGGTTGTGGAATAATCCGCAACCTTTTTATGTGACCTCGAAAGGATTCAAACCTTTAACCTTCTGATCCGTAGTCAGATGCTCTATTCAGTTGAGCTACGAAGCCATTTTTCTTTTGAGAGTGCAAATATAATCTATATTTAGAATATATTCCATGTTTTTTTTATTTTTCTATGGGAAGGGCTATAGGAAATTCAATTTTAGTACGAACCACGTTCTTGTTCTGATAGCCCGGTCTAAAAGTTGGATTATTTCTTACAATGTTTTCAATAGCTTGAACATCTTCATTATCTAAGCCTTCTAAATTCTTTACGCTTATTTCCTCTGAATTACCAAGCATTCCTATAATAAAACTAATCATTGCCCTGCCTTGTTTTTCCCTTAAGGTAGTGTCTCTATTTATTTCTTGATTGATATATTCATGGTATGCCATTAATGATCTATCTTCTTTCGTTTTCTTATGATTCGGATAGCACGGAA
>JAIFLP010000127.1 GCA_020049015.1 Bacteroidota bacterium
TTTTTTTCTTAAGATTCTTACTTAAATCATTTATAAATGAATAAAAAAATATTTAGAACTTGTACATTGCTTTTGTGTTTAAGTTTATGCTCCTCTCTAAGTTTTTCGCAAACAACAAAAACAGTTGGTATAACTAATGCCGACTACGCTACCTTAAAAGATGCTTTTGATGCTATTAATGCAGGCTCTATTTCTGGAGCAATTACTTTACAAATAATAGATAATACCATTGAAACAGCCTCTGCTGTGTTGAATGCCAGTAGTAGTCCATCAAATTATACATCGGTGACTATTTATCCTACCATGACTGGTAAAACTATAAGTGGTTCACTTAACGTATCTCTTATCGACCTCAACGGAGCTGATAATGTAATCATTGATGGTAGAGTGAATGCAACTGGTACAGCAAAAGACTTAACAATTACAAACACTAGCATAGGATCTAATGCAGCTACAATAAGATTTTACGGATCAGCTGAAAATAATACCATAAAATATTGTACTGTTAAAGGCTCGGAAACGAGCACCTCCAAAGGAATTCTCTTTTTTGATGGAGCTTCGACTGGAAACGGTAATGATAATAATACAGTTGACAATAACAATATTACAAGCGATGTTGCTGGCCGGCCTATAAATGCTATTTATTCTCAAGGCTCAAATGATTTTGAAAACAACAATATTACAATTAGCAATAATAATATTTATGATGTTCTAAGTAAAGGAACTTCCTCGTATATGATACGATTTGAAGTATATACAACCGCATCTACTATATCTGGTAACAGTTTATATGAAAGCTCAACATTTGTTCCAACGGCTGATGTTGAATACAATGCCATACGTTTTAATAATACAAACAATGGAAATAACATAACAATTACGGATAATTATATTGGCGGAAGTTCTGCTTCGTGCGGCGGTACTGCTTGGACCAAAACCAATGCGTATAATAATAAATTTTATGCTATTTTTCTTAATGTAACCAACAGTAGTGTAGGCAATGAAAATAGTGTTCAGAATAATACCATAAAAAACTTTGCATGGAGCAACTCTGGTGCAGCAGATTGGGCTGGTATATATATAGCTGCAGGATCGGTTAAAATTGGCAATACTACCGCAAATACTATTGGGGCTACAAGCGGTACTGGCTCAATTACCATAAGTGGTGGGACAACTGGTACAAATGTATATGGAATATATTTCTCAAGCACAGGCACCATAACGTGCCAAAATAATACCATTGGTTCCATTACTGCGGCAAATTCAAATAGTACTTATGCTAGTAACTTTTATGGAATATTAAGGGCTAGTTCAGCAACAACGAATATTAGCAATAATTTAATTGGAAGTACTTCAACAGCAAACAGTATTCAAACCACTTCAGCCAGTAACAGTAATGATCAGAGCATTATTGGGATTAAAAATACTGGAGGGGGAACTCTTATTATTAATAATAATACTATTGCAAATTTAACGAATGCTACTTCTAATACAAGTCCTAGTGCTATTGGACTTATCAATGGTATTGCTTCAGGTTATGGAATTATAACCAATAATACAATTTACGATTTAACTAATGCTAATGCTAATACTGCTTCTGACTATACAGCCTCAGTATGCGGCATTGTTGCGACCAATACTGGCTCAGGAAAAACTATAACTGGAAACACTATTTATAATTTATCGAATACATACACTTCATTTGCTGGTAGCGTAATTGGTTTGTTTATTTCAAATAACACCAGTAGCAGTGCTATATCTCGCAATTTCATTCACAGTCTTTCAGTTGATATTGCTTCTAATTCAGCTACTTTATATGGTATAAATATAAATACGGTAGGATCTGCTTCTTTTTTTAATAACATTATCAATCTTGGCGGAACTACTGCCTCAACAATCTACGGTATATGCGATGGAGGAGCTTCCTCGCAAGCTTGCAATATTTATTTTAACACTATTTACATAGGAGGAAGTCTTTCTTCGGGAATTTCAAATAAATCATACTGTTTATATGGAGTTTCTTCAAGCAATACTCGAAATTACTCAAACAACATTTTCATGAATGCCCGTTCAACCATAAGTGGCAGTAGCCTACATTATGGAGCTTATTTTAATTTTGCAGTAAATAACGCTTTAACACTTAATTATAACGATTATTATATAACTGGAACAGGAGGCGTTTTAGGATTTTTCAACAGTACAGATGTAAACTCCTTGCCACTTATAACAGGGATGGATGCAAACAGTTTAGCTATAAATCCATTATTTGCAAGTGCTGGGGGGCTATTGGCTGCTGATTATATACCAGCTACAGCTACACTGGCAGGAACAACAGTAGGTACAGTATCTGCCGATTATGCTTCAAATAATAGAGCAGGTACACCCACCATGGGCGCTTATGAAGGAAGCTTGAATTTGAATATTGATGTTTACAAAGCTGGAATTTATCAATCGGGCTACTCTAGCCTGAAAGAAGCCTTTAGTAAAATTAACAGTGGATTTCATACAGGAGCTCTAGAAATCAGGATTAAGGCGAATACCACTGAAACAAGTTCGGCTATTCTTTATAGGAGTGGTTATACGGGTGCTGGAGGAACATCAAATTACACTTCAATTAGAATTTACCCAACTGTTACAGGTATTACTATTTCAGGAAATATTGATGCCCATTTGATTGATTTAGATGGTGCCGATAATGTTATTATTGATGGAAGAGTAAACGAAGCGGGAACTACAAAAGATATGACAATTAGCAATACCAGCGTCGGTTCATCAACTGCATCAACCATACGTTTTTATGGATCTGCTGAAAATAATATTGTAAAATACTGCACTATTAAAGGTTCAGGAACTAGTTCAGCAAGAGGAATTATTTATTTTGCTCAATCAATTAATGGAAATGGAAATGATGGGAATACTATTGAAAACAACAACATTACAAGCTCAGCATCTGGCAGACCATTCAATGTAATATATTCTGCTGGAATTTCAGGCTATGAGAATAATAATAATATCATTTCTAACAATAATATTTATGATTTCTTGAGACCAAATTCGATTTCAAATGGAATCAATATATATTCATGGTCAAGCGACTGGACTATTTCTGGCAATAGTCTGTATGAAACTTCAATTCTTAATCCTACAGGAGCATTTGCATATACTGCTATTAATGTTTCAACATTGAATAAAAATATGGTTATTGGTAACTATATTGGTGGTAGTGAACCTTTATGTGGTGGTTCAGCATTAACAATTATTGCTAGCTATCCACATTCAATTCGTTGCGTAAGTGTTAGTGGAGGAAGTACAGCTGAAACCGCTATCACCATACAAAATAATATCATTCGAAACATTAATTATACAAGTACTAGTGCTAATCCTTGGGATGGTATCTATATCCGGTCTGGTAATGTAAATATAATTGGCAATACAATAGGAGCAACAACGGGTAATGGTTCTATTATAGTAAGTGCAACTACAGCCTCGGCACGTTGCACTTTAAGCGCAGGAGTGGTAACATCTCTTACAATGAATGGGGGCGGTAGTGGTTATAATACTATTCCAGTTATTACTTTTTCAGCACCACCAACTGGAGGTACAGCTCCAACCGCGTCCGCAACAATATCAGCAGGCGAGGTTACGGTGAGCCTAATTAGTGGCGGTTCTGGATACACCTCCACACCAGTAGTTTATTTTGATGGAGTAGGCTCCTACTCTACTTCACATTGTATAAATAACTACAGTGCAGGAGTTGTTTCAATTATAAATAATAATATTGGTTCAATTACAACTATGGGGTCAACAACTTTTTCACATGGAATTGAATCTATTTATCTAAGTGGAGCTGCAGGAACTTACAATGTTAGTAACAATTTGATTGGAAGCCTAAGCACGGCTAATAGTATTCATGCCAGTACCTCAGGGGTATCATCGCTTCAAAAACAGGATGTTTATGGAATATATAGTGCTGGAACAAATACAACAATTATAACGGGCAATACAGTTGCTAACCTAAGTAATGGATACACTGGTATCAATACAGGTTCGCGCACCAAAGGTATTAACACTAGTGGAGGCTCAAATACCATAACAAATAATATTGTAAGAAATATTTCAACTTCAAGTGCTCAGTCGGGAACAGCATCCAATGCTTCTTTGGTAGGAATTTCTCAAATTTCTACTTCTGCCGGAAAAATGCAAATAATAAGCGGAAACAACATTTATGATTTGTCGAATACAAATGCTACTAGTGCCAGAGTTGATATTTATGGAATATATTATGCAGGCCCAACTACAGGCTCACATGATGTTTCAGGTAACTTTGTCCACAGTTTATCCATTTCAACATCTAATACTGGATCTGATATGGATGGCATAGTTATTAATAGTGGAGGAATAGTAACCTGCGCCAATAATATTATTAACTTGGGTGTTGGAGTAACTTCTGGATATAAGATAAATGGGATATGGGATGGTACCACTAGTGGTAATACTGTTAATTTTTATTTTAATTCGATATATATAGGTGGAATTGTTTCTTCAGGAATTACTTCGATTACAACAGCATTAAATAATGCAAACAATACTTCTACCCGTAATTATCGAAATAACATATTTTATAATGCTAGAACGGGTGGTTCTACGGGTAAACATTATGCTATTGTTTTATCTGGTGTTGCCGGATTAACAATTGACTATAACGATTACTTTTTTGCAGGTACAGTGCTTGGTAAAATAGGCACACTCGAAAAATCTACTTTGTCTCTATGGAAAACAGGAACAAGTCAGGATGTAAATAGTTTAAATATCAATCCCGTTTTCATCTTGCCAGGAGGAACATCTTCATTAAACTATTATTGCTCTTCCGTTTTACAGGGTGTTTCCGAAACAGGCATTAGTGTTGATTTCGACGAACTAAGCAGAGGTGCAACGCCCCAAATGGGTGCTTTGGAAACAAACGGCTATACTTGGTATGGTAGTGTTAGTAGCAATTTTGGTACTCCTGGAAATTGGTCGGGAGGAATAGTTCCGCCCAATGGTGCCGATATTTTTTTTGCTTCACTACCAAACAATGATTGTGTGTTAGATCAAAACCGAATATTGGGAGATATTAACAATGATCATCCAACTTATAAATTGGTTGTAAATGGAAAGCAACTAACGATTACAGGTAATCTAACTTTTACGAATGGTGCTCTGATAGATGCTACAAATACTTCATCGAATGTTGTATTTGCCGGAACAGCTGCTCAAATTATCCCTACTAGTATTTTTCTTAGTAATACACTTGATTCTTTAACTATTAACAATAGTAGTGGTGTCACTTTAAATGGAAATCTAACTATAGCCCAAGCATTAAACCTTAATAATGGATCTTTTTCAATTGGCGCAAACGCCTTAACAATTAATGGTTCTATTTCAAAAAATACGGGCTCTTTAATTGGTGGTGCTTCATCAAACATCATTTTTGGAGGCAGTGGTGCTTCAACTATACTCCCAGCCGTTTCCCTTAATAATCTTACATTAAACCGCTCAAATGGGATTGTCTTAAATGGATCTGTAAATATTGCTGGAACCTTAGCCTTAACAAATGGTACATTAACTGTTGGAGCAAATATATTAACAATTTCAGGCAGTTCGCCCACTAGAATAAGCGGAAATATTGATGCTAGTAATGCGAATGCCACACTTTTTTTTAATAATCCAACTGCCATTATTCTTCCTCAAGCAATTTTTGCTGGAAATGTTAATCACTTAACTATTCATAATACTGGAGGAATCACAGTTAGCGACGATATACATGTAGAGGGTATATTGAATTTGCAAAGCACAAATCCATCAACAACAAAAGGATTACTAGATATGTGGGATGGGGCTCTTATGAAAACACTTACAATGGGTGCAGATGCAACAACCATAGGTATTGGAGATGTTACTGGAATTGTTAGACGAACTTCTTTTATCGCAAATGTTGTTTACACCTTTGGTAATTCATTTACTACTGTTACGTTTCCAAATACAGGAACCCTACCCACAGAATGGAAATTTAAAATTGAAATCGGCAATACTCCCTCATGGAAAACAGAGGCTATTCAGCGAACGTATGATATAATAAGAACAGGTGGAACAGGCAGTCACCCTACTATTAAATTACATTATTTAGATTCTGAAATAAATTCTAATAATGAAACCAATCTTGTGTTTTTTGGCTATTTAATTAGCAACACAACAATAACAGAATATGGTAGAATAAATGGTGATGAAACAGATAATTGGATTTCACTAAGTGGAAGTATTGACTTTGCACCTGAAAATTTTAATGAACGTAAATGGACTCTTTCTTCAAGTGAGCTGCCAAGTTTTACATGGCTAGGAACAGTTCCTGGTCAGGAAACCGATTGGAATGCAAATATGAATTGGTCGGGTGGTAATGTACCAAATTCTTCTAGCGATGTGCATATTCCAGCAGGATGTTTGAATTATCCCGTTTTACCTTCTAGTGCTATTATTAATTCTCTAACAATTGAAAGTGGAGCAACTGTATTTGGAGGTACTTCTACTTCTTTATCTATTAATGGAGGAAATGCTGCTTGGTATAATAGAGGAACTTTTATTCCAGAAACTAGTACTATTATTTTTACCAATATTGATGCAACAATGTCTGGTGAAACAAATTTTTATAATTTAACCATTAATTCTGGTGCGGGTTTAACTCTCACCACTAATAATATCATGCGTATTGCTGGATCTCTCAGTAATAGTGGTTCACTTGATGCTACTGTTTTTCCAAATACAGTTGAATACAATGGGGATAATCAATCAATCATCAATCCCAATGGAGCAACAATTGGATATTATCATTTATTACTCAATGGTACCGGTACAAAAACACTTCCTGCAAGTGCTTTGTCAATTTTAGGTGATTTCACCATTTCTGGAACAACAACTGTAAATGCAGCAGCTATAATTACTATTTTAGGCGATTTTTTTATTCATTCAGGAAGTTCTTTTAATACCAATGCATTTACTCATTCAATAGCTAAAAACTTTAATAATAATGGCACATTTAATGCAAATTCTGCGAATACGATCACTATGAATGGTGATGCGTCACAGACTATTAATGGGGCTTCTTTAACGGTATTTAATAATCTGATCATTAACAACAGCAATGGCGTAACTCTTTTAGCAGATATAATTATTAACAATAATCTTACCTTAACTAATGGAAATCTAATTATTGGTTCTACAACTTTAGGTATTAATGGAACTATTAATAAATCAAATGGCTTTATTAATGGTAGTTCTCTATCTTCATTAATTTTCGGTGGTGCTGATGCCATTACTATTAACAATAATCTATTTCCAGTAACCCCTTCACTAAATAATTTAACAATTAACCGGTCAGGAGGAGTTACTCTTGGAAATCAAGATATGAATATTAATGGTACATTGAATCTCACATCAGGAACATTGAATTTAGGTGCTAACACGTTAATTATTGCCGGAAATTCGCCTACTAGAACAAGTGGGAATATAGATGTTAGTAATTCTTCAGCAACAATCGCTTTTACAAATACGAATGCAATAACGCTTCCTGCATCCATTTTTAATGGAAATGTAAGTAACTTAATTATTAATGGAATTGGTGGAGTTATTGCCAGTAGTGATTTTTCAATTATTGGCATTTTGAATTTACAAAGCGAAAATTCTTATGATAACAAAGGAAGTCTTGATATGGGGGCTTATACCCTAACTATGGAAGCAAATGCTACAACTATTGGACTTGGTGATGTTACAGGTATTATAAAACGTACCACTCTTAATCCATTAATAACATATACTTTCGGAAATCAATTTACTACAGTATTTTTCCCTAATGAAGGTATATTGCCTACTGAGATTAGCGCAAAAATCAAAATAGGAACAGAACCATCATGGAAAGCCGGAACAATAACACGTGAAATTGAAATTATTCAAACGGGTGCAAGTCATGCATCGCCTACAAAAGCAATATTATCTTGTCATTATCTCGATACCGAACTCAATGGTAATGATGAAGAACATTTGGTTTTTTGGATACAGTCTGGACCAACCGAATATGGACGATCAGGATATAATACCGTGAATAACTACGTAACTATTTCAAATGTTGATTTAGCGTTTTATCCAACAGATTGGGATGCTGAAACTTTTAATGGAACATTGGACGAGTATAGTACCACTTCAACATTGGTTTGGAATGGTTCGACATCAGACTCATGGGCAAGTGCGGCAAACTGGACTCCCAATGTAGGTCCGTCATCTGATAAGAATATAATTATTCCTGATGCTTCAACAACCAATAAGTCACCAACTTTACCATCATTTACTGAGATAAAAAGCTTAACTATTGATGCAGCAGGTATTTTAAATTCAGTATCAGATGCACAATTAACAATCAATGGTTCTAATAGTGCATGGAGTAATGATGGTGGTACTTTTAATGCTGGTACCAGTACTGTAATTTTCACAAATACTTCAGCAATCTGTTCGGGAACAACTACCTTTAATAATGTTACTATAGGAGTTGGTAAAAGTTTATTAATATCCAATAATAGTATTATGCAAATAATAGGAACTATTACCAATAGCGGTAGCCTTTCTATTAACGGTACTCTTATCATAGAACCTAATGGAATAGGATTTTCAGATGGCTCATTAATAAATAATAACGGGGTTAATGGTATTGTTCTTCAATCCAACGAAACATCTTCAGCTTCACTTATACATAACAACACAAACGTTCAGGCAACTGTTCAGCGTTGGGTTAGCGGAAAACAATTTGTTGTCATATCTCCACCTGTTATTGATCAGAACATACATGATTTTATCTTAAACCAAAATAATACGATCTCGTATAATTCAACATTGGATGTTTATGCATTGCAACAGTACAACGAAAGCAGTGGTTGGTCTGCCTATTTTTCTGCATCAACAAGCGGAGATTTTGAAATAGGAAAAGCATATAGCTTACGAATAAAAAACACGGGTATTGTTACATTTAAAGGAACATTGCAAAATTCAAATATTTCAAAAACAATTACACGTAATAGTTTTGGCTGGAATGGTATTGGGAATCCATTCACATCATCAATTGATGTTACTGCTACTGTTAATGGATTTCTTGAAATAAATAAAAGCCAACTGGATGATCAATATGCAGGATTATGGGTTTATGATCCTTCTTTACCCGGATACCAAATATTAAATAATGTTCCAGTTGAAGATCAAGATTACCTCGCCTTAGCACAAGGTTTTATTGTCAAATCAAAAGTAGGCGGCGGAACCCTTAGCTTTAATGCAAATAGCAGATCAAGCACAAACGCACCTTTTTTAAAAAATGGAGAAACACAGAATGTGTGGCATAGCGTGAAATTGAAAGTAAGTAATGGTTCAATATCTAAAAATACACTCATTGCATTTAATCAAGATATGACTAGAGACATAGATGTTACCTATGATGCAGGCCTTTTTCAAGCAGATACCTTTATGTTATTTTCTCGTATGCCCGATGGTATAAATGATTTGAATCTTAGTATACAAGCTTTACCCAATTATAATTTCAATGAACTCATAATTCCATTAGGATGTGTATACAAATCAGGAGGAAACATTACTTTTTCAGCTTCATACTTAAATCTTCCTAGCTATCTTAAACCATTACTAGAGGATAAAGAACTCGGTATTACTACCGATCTTTCAACTTTAAATTATAGTGTAAATATTCCTCTTCATGCTGATTCGATAGGTAGATTTTTCTTACACATTCAAGATTCCCGAATACTATATGACGTGTTTTTTACATCTTCAATTGGCGGAACAATAAAAGCCGAAGTTGAAGGAATTAATTTTTTGTCTAACACAAAAATTGAAAAAGGAAAAAATATAGTTTTCAAGGCTCTGCCAGACTTGGGCTTCCAGGTAGCTGAATGGACAGTAAATGATTCAATTTTACAAAATTTCATTGAAAGTGATTTTATTTATTCCGATTTAAAAAGTTTTCTCGATGTGAAAGTTAAGTTTATTGAAACTGCTTCTTCTATTGATAATATTAATAGTCATGTAGAAGTATTTGCTTATGTTTTGAATAATCACATTTTTATAAAAGGCCCAATTCCAATAAACACACATGTTGAATTATATGATATATTGGGTCGTAGAATAATGGTTGAGCTACTCAATGAGTCTGAAACAAATTCATTCAACATATCTGAACTCAAAAGAGGAATATATGTATTAAACATCGTTGGAAACAATATGCGCATAAGCAGAAAACTCATAATCTATTAAACGAATTTAATTTTCAAAAAAATTATGAGACAACAGAATAAATTCGAAAATTAAAATAAAAACAAAG
>JAIFLP010000172.1 GCA_020049015.1 Bacteroidota bacterium
GAATGATAATAATGAAGATAATAATAATGAAGACTTTGACTTTTCATTTTAACCAACGATATTGTAGCAAAAAATAAAAGTGAAAAAAACGGGCGCTACAAACGGAAAACGTAATGGGGAAGAATACTTGACGCTATAGGAAAAATATTTTCACTAACTTGTATTAACACAGCGATGACAATTTTCGCATAAACTATATTCAAATGAATAACAACCACATTCTATTAAGAAATCTAGTATACAAGGGTGCTAGTGAAAAATCACTTATCGCATGTGATTCTGTTTTAGATCGAATTAATTATGAGCTTTCAGTAATTGAAAAATTAGGTTTTACTGACTATTTCATCGTTTATTCAAGAATAATTGAAGTGTGTAATGAGCTGAACATACTTCGCTCTTTTGGTAGAGGAAATGCTGCAAGTTCTATAGTTAATTATTGTTTGGATATAGCGAAGATTAATCCTATTGATGAAAATCTGATATTTGAAATGTTTATTTTACCAAATCAAAAGAATTTACCCGATATTGATATTGATGTCCCAACAGGATATAGAAACAATATAATTAAGAGATTTAAACAAAAGTATACTGAATATTATATTTACTATATTGCAATAATTCCTCATTTTGAATCGGATTATAAAGATGTTTTTTACAATGATAAAGTATATAAAGAACATCCTTTTGGTTTAATTGTTTTAACTGAGAAACTCAACAATTCTACATTTATATACAATGATATTGAATATTATCTCGAACAGGATGGAAATAAAGATCCTATTTATGACAGTAAGATCGATATTGTAGAACTTGATTACTTATTTAAATTACAGTTAATTGCAGATGAAATTGGAAATAATTATCATCCATATCAATTACCTTTCGATGACAAACAAGTATTTGATTTTTTTGCATCTGGAAATTTGGTTCATATTTTTCATTTTAATGCACCTTCGCTAAAACAAGTTTTCTCTCAATTTAAGCCAAATTCAATACACGACTTATCTGTAATTAATACATTGTCAAATCCGGCTTCTGTTAATTTCATTCCAAGAATTGTAAGTAATAGAATACTTAATGAAACAGACTTTTACGATAGCAATGCAAAAGTTTCCAAAATTCTAAGCGAAACCTATGGTCTTCTTCTTTACCAAGAAACATTTTTACAATTATCAAAAGAAATTGCCGGAATAAGTTTCAGCGAAGCAGAAAAATGGAAGAGAAAAATTATGCGAGATAAAACAAAAACTGAAATTAAAGCATTTATTGCTATTTTTAAAAAAGGTTGTAGAGAACATAATGCTTTAAGCGAAACTGAATTAACAAACCTTATAAATCTAATTACAGAAATGTTGCCACTAACTTTGCCAAAATCGCATTTTTTAAGTTATTCAATCATTGGTTATTGGGGCGCATATTACAAAACTCATTTTACATCACTTTTTGATAAAATATTTAATGGTATTTCTAATACAGTTAAAACCATAAAAACAGAAAAAGGATGAAATTTACGTTGATTATTAAAAATAAGTTTAGCTAACGTAATATCAAAAGTATTTGTATATTTGTCAATATTTGTCAAGACAATAAAATTATAATGGGAACACAATTTGGGGAACGAATAAGAGAGCTGAGAGCGAAGCAAAATTTACTTCTTCGGCAGCTTGCTTCTCAATTGGATGTGGATGCTTCTATTATCAGTAAAGTTGAACGAGGCGATAGGCAATTAAAGAAAGAGCAAATTTCATTATTAGCACAAGTACTTAAAGCCGATGTAGAAGAACTGCAAACTTTATGGCTTGCAGACCAAATATATGACTTAATCAAAGATGAAAAACTTGCAAATGAGGCAATGCAAGTAGTTGATATGAAAATTAACCATAAAAACCGTAAGATTAAGTAAAATGAGCATCTATTCGATAGAAGATATATCATCAACTTCCGACCGCTTCAAGCTTTACACTTTAATGTGTGATGCGAATGAGTTAAAAGAAAAAATCACTTTTCTAAAATCTAAAAATATTAATGTCATCAATATTGGTAAAGAATTGGCAACCTTCATCGATAGCTTGGAGGACTTTCGCTATCTAAATATTGATGTATATGACTTTATTATAAAGCTATTAGAAAAGTTTAAATCGAAATCATTTGGTATGGGAAATGATATGGTTGCTATATACAATTTTGGTATTCTAATGGAGGCTAGTCTTGAATTGAATGCTGTGCAACTATTTAAAGAATTTTCTAAATCAACCTCTCTTATTATCATTTGGGAAAATCAATCAGAGATACCTGATAAATTAGTTTGGCCTACACAAAAAAATAATTACTTCTTAGATTTTTCAGAACCGCAATTAAAAAAACTGCTTTATGCAATATAAAGAACTCATACAATTTGAACCTATTACTTCGGTTGTTAAACTGGTAAATGCCAGTGAACTTTCAGTAGCAGAAAACCTTGTGAAAACATTTGTTTTCTCAAAGAAAATGCAAGAAGATTTGCGGGAAATAATAATTAAAAATCTTGTAACAGAACCAAGCTATGAAACAAAAGGTATTCAGGTAGTAGGTAGTTACGGTACGGGTAAATCTCACTTAATGTCATTGGTTTCGGCTATTGCAGAGAATGCCGATTTAGTAAAGCATATTCAGAATGAAGAATTAAAAAACATCTTCAAACCAGTAGCCGGAAAATACAAGGTGCTGCGTTTTGAAATTGGTACAGATAAGCCATTAAAAGATATTGTTTTTGCACAAATCGAAAGGTTTCTGAAAAAGGAAGGAGTTGATTTCAAATTTGATGCTGATTCACATTTTAGTTGGAAGGAATTGATTCAACAGATGATGGCTGAGTTTGAAGCTATGTTTCTGGAACATCATTTTCTTATCGTAATTGATGAGTTATTGGAATACCTTAAAGGCAGAAAGCCCAATGAACTCCACAATGATTTGATGCTATTGCGTCAGTTAGGTGAAGCTTGCGATAATTCACGTTTCAAGCTAATGTTTGGCGTGCAGGAGTTGTTATATCGTTCACCAGAATTTCAGTTTCAGGCAGATATGCTCAATAAAATTGAAGACCGCTATTCTGATTTGAACATCACTAAAGAAGATGTTTCCTATGTGGTAAAGGAACGTTTGCTTAAAAAGGATATACATCAAAAGGCTAAAATTCAAGAACATCTCTTAAAGTTTGCTCACCTCTTTGAAGGCATCAATACCAACCTCAACGAATTTATTGATCTCTTTCCTGTTCACCCCAATTATGTAAGCTATTTCGAAAAAATAAAGCATGGTAAAAGCCAGCGTGAAATCTTGAAAGTACTTTCAGTAAAGTTTGAAGATATTTTAGAAAAAGAAGTTCCTAATAATAATCCAGGATTAATTACTTATGATACCTATTGGTCAGATTTAGCAAGTAACCCTGCTATGCTTGCCATACCTGACATCAGAATGGTTCGTGACAAGGTTGATATTATTGCAGGTAGAATTACAAACCATTTTACAGGCGCAAGAGCCAACAGAAAGAATATTGCCCAGAGCATAGCTCAAGCATTGGCAATTCGTATTTTATGCGATGATTTAGATAAACGAAATGGAGCAAGTGCCCACAGTTTAAAGGAAGATTTATGTGTAAGCATTCCTAATGTAGATGAACCCGAATTGCTTTTAGCTGCTATTGATAGCACAGCCAAACAATTGGTTACCGCCACCGCAGGTCAATATGTTGACCAAGATACCATAAGTTCCGATTTTTATATTCGTACAGAAGGTGGCATCAATATTCCTCAATTAATTCGTGATTATGCTGATGAAGTAATCAAGAAAGATACTGACCAAGCAGACCAATATTATTTTGACTTCCTGCAATATGTGTTAGAAATTCAGCAAGATTCTTACCGTTCTGGATTCAAAATTTGGCAGCACTCTTTAGAATGGTTAGATAAAAAAAGTTTCCGTTTAGGATATATCTTTTTTGGAAACCCTAATGAAAGAAGTACCACAGAACCTATACAGCAATACTATATTTTCTTTTGTCCTTTATTCAATACCATCAACAGAAATGATGAATCAGATGAAGTGTATTTTGATGTAGCAGGTTTGTCAGATGAATTTAAAGATGTTATTTGTTTATACGGTGCTGCAAAAGCCAAACATGGTTCTGCGCCTACCAATCAAAAAGCTTTATTCAGCAGTCAAATTGAGGAATACCTGCGTAAAGCCATTGCTCTATTTGATAAAGAATATTCAGATAAAACAAAAGTGATTTACAAAGGCGATAGTAAAACACTAAAGTCTTTTCCTCTTCCCGGTGAAGGCTCTACCAAAGAAATGATTTTCCGAACAGTAGCTGCAAAGGTTTTGAATAAAGCCTTTAATGACAAGTTCCCTCACTATCCTGCATTTAACGATTTGCAACTTCCATTGTCAAAAGAAAATTACAGTGGCACTATAAACGCTGCTCTAAAGAAAATTACAAACCCGTCAAATCCCAATAGAAATGGAGAGGCCATACTTAGCGGATTGGGCTTATGGAGCGGCTTGTCGATAGTTACTGATAATAGTAAGTATGCCGGAAATATACTTAAAAAATTAAAAGATGCTGGCGATGGTGCTGTAATAAATAAATCAGAAATTCTCTATCCTCATTTTGCTGCGGATAACTTATGGTATTCTAAAGAATTTAACATCGATTATCAATTGGAGTTTATCGTATTGGCTGCATTGGCATACAAAGGCGATATTGAAGTTAACTGGTCAGGAAGCAAAAATCTTGCTGCTACCAATATCGAAACAGTGCTTTCTCTTTCCGAAGAGGATTATTTTACTTTTCAACACATCAAGCAGCCACAAGGCATTCCAGTTAAAAACCTAAAGGCATTGTTTAATTGTTTGGGCTTGCCCGATTTTACTTCCGAACTAGAAAAGCCCGAAACCATAAGCAAGATTATTACCGAAGCCAAAACCAAAGCGCAACGAGTAGTAAAAACAAAAGCTACTGTGGCACAAGGTTTAAAATGCCGAAATGTATCATTACTAAGTGATACCGATAGTGCGGGTATGAAAACAGAATTGGAAGCATTAGGCAATATGCTAGATAGTATTCAATCTTACAATTCTTATGGAAAACTAAAGGCGTTCAAATTTACCGAGCAGGAATTAACGAATGCTTTTAAGGCATGGATGCATTGTACCATAGTAGATAAGCTGCAAGAAAAAGCAGAAAAATTTGAGAAAATGATAGGCTACTTATACACTGCACAATCTTATGTGGTGGAACAAGAAAAACCTTTGTTTGATGAAATGAAAACTGCCATTGACCAATTACCCGCAATACTGGCAAGCAACAAAGAAGCAGATATTAAAAAATTTGAAGCATTGCTTAATTCATTGATTGACCGCTATGCCGATTATTACTTAAACCAATACACCAAATGCCGATTATCCAAACAAGATGATTTAGCAAAAGTGAGGATATTAGGAAGTGAGAAAAAACGCATCTGTGATATCATAAAGGATTCTGAGTTTATAACTGCTACAGAATATCAAAATTGGGTAAACAGCATTACTTCACTTCGTGAAGCAGATGCCTCGTTAACCAAAACAAAAGTGTTGGCAGAGCCTTACCACGATTTTAATCCACGGGAGTATTACGGCAAACCAACTTTCAATATCCATCAATTAGAAGAGCAGTTGGATAACATTTTAGATAAATGGACTACTGCCATGCGGTCTGTTTTCAAAGACCCATCGGTACAAGAAAATATGGATATCCTAAATGCAAATGATAAGCAACTGGTAGAAGATTTCAGAACAGGCAAGGTGGAATTAACTGCTGATAATGCTTCAAGGCTTAGGAATTTAATTGCACAGTTTGCACAGGGTATTGATAAAGTAGAAATAACAATGGACGATATACGCAAGCAATTGAGCAAACCTTTAACACCGCAAGAAGCCATTGACACATTAACCAGCTACATTGATGGTTTGTGTGCAGGGAAGGAAAGAAATAAGGTTAGAATAATAGTAAAATGAGGAATTGGGAATCGAGAATCAGGAATTTTTAGATTTCAGATTAAAAATTCCTGATTATTTTTGATTCCAGATTCAAAATTAACTAATTCCAGATTCACATATGGCATTACACATCAACATAGAAGATTTACTTTCAGCTCGTACAGTGGAATCAGACCGTATCGAATATAAAGAAGGTTGGAATCCTGATGCTATATGCCGCAGTATTTGTGCTTTTGCAAATGACTTCGAAAATATTGGTGGCGGCTATCTTTTAATTGGCGTATCTGAGAATATTGAAACAAAGATTGCCAATCGTCCCGTTAAAGGTCTTTCAACCAAAGAAATTGGTGAGATTCAGAAAGAGATGATAGCTCTCAATAATTCCATAAGGCCTTATTATGCTCCAAAAATTTTTATAGAAGAAGTCGATAATAAACAAATAATAGTTTTATGGGTTCTTCCAGGTAATGAACGGCCTTATGAAGTACCCGAAACTATTACTGCCAAACATAAGGTTTGGAAATACTTTATCAGAAAATATGCCAGCTCTATTGAAGCAAAAAATGCCGATAAAGAAGAATTGATTTCTTTGTCAAACAACATCCCTTTTGACGACCGTGCCAATACTCAAGCTTCGGTTAACGATATTTCTATGGTGTTGGTTCAAGACCATCTCCGTAAAATTGAAAGTAAACTTGCCGACGATATTGGCAAAGTGAGCAGCATTGAGATTCAGCAGCAAATGGCTTTGCTTTCGGGGCCTAATGAACAACTTTTTCCTCGCAATGTGAGCTTAATGATGTTTTCTGAAGACCCATCAAAGCACTTTCCATATACTCAGGTTGAAATAGTGTATTTCCCCCATGGCGAAGCGGCTCCGTATACTGAATACCAGCCCATAAAAGGTCCTATTCCCGAACAAATTAAACGCACCCTCGATTTTCTTAAAACCAATTTTCTCGAAGAGAGAATTATAAAACCTAAGGATAGGGCTGAAAGTACCCGTATTTGGAACTATCCTCTACAGGCCATTGAAGAAACCTTGGTGAATGCTTTTTATCACCGCGATTACCAACAACGTGAACCTATTGAAATCCGAATTTACTCAAATTCTATCATATTTATAAATCAAGGGGGCCCCGATAGGTCAATCCAAATCCAAGCTTTTAATACCGGGTTGGTGCGGTCTCGCAGATACCGTAACCGTCGTTTAGGTGAGTTTTTAAAAGAGTTGGAATTAACCGAAGGCAGAGCAACAGGTATTCCTACCATACTTAAAGCGTTAAAAAACAATAATTCGCCCGAACCTCGTTTTAATTCTGATGATAATCGTACTTTTTTTGAAGTAGAGCTTTTTATCCATCCTGCTTTTATACAGAAACCATTAGTTACTATTGATATTAGTTCCGTTGTATGGGACTTGCAGGGGATTAATACCTTGCTCGACAAAATACTACTACTTAGCGGCAATGATAATGAAGGAGGTATAGCTGGAGGTATAGCTAATGATATAGTTTTGTTTATTGAACAGTCTGAATATCAGGCTATATGTGTTGCTAATGATATAGCTGATGATATAGTTAGTGGTATAGCTGGAGGTATAGCTGGAGGTATAGCTGAAAAAGTAATTCAAATAATAAAATTAGCACTATCGCCCAAAAGCAGGAAAGAACTTTTAGAAGGGATACTAATTGTAAATAATGCCAACAATTTTGAAAACTACATTCAGCCACTCGAAGCTATTGGCTGGCTTACCATGACCATACCCAACAAGCCCACTAGCCCCAATCAAAAATACCTAACCACCCTAAAAGGCAGGTTGGTACTCGAACTTTTAAAACGCAAAACAAAATGAGCAAGCAAGAAAAAATAATATGCCTCGGCAAAGAATTTAACTCTGAAGAAGAACGCAGAGAACACTATCGTAACGAACTACGGGCAAAATCACCCGAATTAAAAAAAATAGAAGGCTTTCCCATTGGTGATGACGAGGATATTGTGAACCTTAGCGACCCTCCCTATTATACCGCATGCCCAAACCCTTGGTTGAATGATTTTATTGCTGAATGGGAAAAGGAGAAAGAAAATATTAAAGGGAGAAAAAAAGATTTCCATGTAGATGAACCTTATGCAGCAGATGTAAAGGAAGGAAAAAACAATCCCATTTATATGGCTCATAGTTACCACACAAAAGTGCCTCATCCAGCGATAATGAGGTATATACTTCATTACACTCAGCCTGGTGATATTATTATTGATGCATTTGGCGGAACAGGAATGACTGGTGTTGCTTCAGCGTTATGCGGCAAACCAGATAATGAAACAAAATACCTTATTGAAAGTGAATTTTCGAAATCTTTTAACCAATTACCAAATTGGGGAAAACGCCAATGTATTGCCAGTGACTTGTCCCCCATAGCATCCCATATATCTGCAGTTTATAATAATGGCAATATTCAAGATGAACTAAACAATATTGAAAGTATTCTTAACAAGCTTGATACAGAACTATCCTACTTATACGAAACACAAATTAATAGCAAAAGCTATAAAATCAATTATCTAGTATGGTCGTCCGTTATAGTTTGTGAAACGTGTAATAAAACAAGCAATTATTTTGATATTGCTTACCATCATAAAAATTTATCCAATTTCAAAAGACTTGACAAAATAACTTGTCCTTATTGCAAGGCAATACGTGATTCAAGAGCGTTACCAATTTATTTCAATACAAATTATAACGAGATATCGAAGGAGACTGAACGAACTGCAAAAATTAATCTTTCTCTCGTTAATTTTTATGACAAAAAAACTAAGAAATTAAAATTATCAGATAATTATGAGGAACAAATTAATGAGAAAGTAAATGAGCAATTACGCAATAGTTCAATTCCAAAAATAATCAATCCAGATGGAGTAAATCTTGGACAGCCTTTAAAATCACATGGATATAGGTATTTATTTCAATTCTACCCAGAGAGAACTTTACTTGTTATTGACAGATTTCTTAAACTATGCCAAAACATAAATAGCAATATTCCGCTATTTATTTTAACTTCTGCATTACCTAAACTAACTAAGTTAAATAGATATATGCCAGAACATGGTGGGAGAGCCCTAGTAGGTCCTCGAGCAAACACTCTTTATATACCGCCTTTATTTGTGGAGAATAATGCGATTGAACAAATAAAATATCAATTTGGAAAAATAGCGAAAGCGATAAATGTAAACGGAAAAAATGTAATTCAAACATGTTCAGCTACAAATATCCTAATACCCGAAAATTCGATCGATTACATATTCACAGACCCTCCGTTTGGTGGTAATATTATGTACTCTGAATTAAATCTTTTATCGGAATCATGGCTTAAGGTTATAACTAACAGTAAAAGGGAAGCAATAACAAATGATTTTCAATCAAAAACGGTGTTAGACTATCAAGATATTATGGTTGATTGCTTCAAGGAATATAATCGTATTTTAAAACCTGGCAAATGGATAACTGTAGAATTTAGCAACAGCAGTGCTGCGGTTTGGAATGCAATTCAATATGCATTAAGGAAAGCTGGCTTCTTAATTGTTTCTGTAGATATCTTAGATAAAGAGAGGCCTGGTTTTGTAGGAATGATTGGGCCGAATGCTGTAAAAGAGGATTTAGCAATCACTTGTTTAAAGCCAAACAAAAATTATTCTAAGGAAGGAAACGTTAACAATGACGAGAACACAGTTTGGGATTTAACTCAGGATATACTGAACAACTCCGCGATAATAAGCATCAAGAATGATAAAAGAGTCACAGTTATATCTAGAGATCCAAGGGTGCTATGGGATAGGGTGATATCTTACTTTTTAGTTAATGGTTTATCCATTCCTCTCGACTTAAATAAATATCAGGAGGGCTTAAAGCAACGATTTGTAGAGCGCGATGGCATGTTTTTTACAGCAGAACAGGCTGCCGAATACGATGAGAAAAAAGCCCAATCTCCAAATTTTGTGCAGTTATCTTTAATCGTCACCAACGAATCGGATGCTATCGAATGGCTCAAAGCAAGACTTCGGGAAAAGCACCAAAAATACAATGAAATCATGCCCGATTTTCGTATTGCTACGCAATCGCTTCGTAAAGGCGATACCTTACCTGAATTACAAGACATACTCAATGAAAGCTTTATACAAGAAGCAGATGGCAAATGGCGTACACCCGACCCTAATGAAGCTAAAGACAGGGAAGTATTACGTAATAAAGTATTATTAAAAGAGTTTGCAGGATATGTAACGGCCATCAACCAGCCAAAAGCAAAAAGGCTAAAAGAGGTTCGGGTAGAAGCCTTGC
>JAIFLP010000049.1 GCA_020049015.1 Bacteroidota bacterium
AGATGTTTTCTACAATTATGCATCTCCTCCAGAGATGCCAATAAATTATAAACGGTTCTTTGTAGCAGATAATATACTAAATACATAACCCCTAATAAAAGGCTGGAGGCCTTTAACAATTGTAGTAAACAAATCAATCGCACAATTCCATCAGAAGGCTGGAGGCCTTCCACAATTGTAGATAATTAATACATAACCCCTAATAAAAGGCTGGAGGCCTTTAACAATTATAGAAAAATATCAATAGAATGTTTCTGATAGAAGGCTGGAGGCTTTCCACATACGTTAAATTAAATTGCTTTAACCCTCAAAAATGCCTTCGCAATTTTCAAGCCTTCAATTTGATTGGAAACAAAACTCCTAAGCAAATCATAATCTTCGCGGGCATAACGAAGAAAAGCAGATGCTTGTCCGTATACCGCTGGTAACGGACACTTGGAAATAAAATAATAACCATCGAGAAAATTTCTTATCCCCCCAGAAATTATTATTGATTTGGTTTTAATTTCAATTCCTTCATTTACAATTTTTAGCAAATCTTCCATCATGCCATCAGCTGTATTGCCAATGTTTGAAAGTGGTGAGAAGAGTTCCATGCGTGCGGGCTCTGAGCGCATCAACTCCAAACGTGCAAAATTGGTTCCTCCAAATGCAGCAAATTCAATGGCTTCTATTGGAAGCATTAATAATTCTTTTAAACTTTGATATCCCATACCCTGACCTACTTCTTTAATAATAACGGGATATGGCGCCAAATGCAAAAAACTCTTAATGGTTTCAATAGCTGGTATTTTTATTCTATCACCTTCGGGTTGCAACCATTCCTGAAGCGGATTTACATGAATAATCAAGCCATCTGCACTTAGTTTTTCTACCATGACATGAATTTTATCTAGCTCATTCAGCAACAAATATTTTTCAATTTGTGCAATTCCTAAATTTGCATATAAGGGCGCGTCATAGCCAATAATTGGTCGCATATCAAACTGGTATAATGTTGACGGATCGTCTATTAAGATGCGGCAAGAACCTAAACCCATACCCATTCCAAATTCATTACAAGCCCTGGCCAAATTTCTGTTAATTATTCCCGCATACTCAGTTCCACCTGTCATACTGGAAACCCAAATAGGTACACGCATTTGCTTATTTAAAAATGTAATAAACTGCGGGGTATCATCCGTATGGGCACTGAGCAATGGCTCGTAAGAAAAACGATCATCTACTTCGTTTTGGGGCATTTGCGATCGCAATGCCAAATCAATATGCTCATTTTTACGTTTCGCACTCATAACACAAAACTTTTATTATCAATATTGCGGGAAATAACCAATTTTAAAATTTCTGAAGTGCCCTCCCCTATTTGTAATATTCTTTGATCGCGATAAAAGCGCTCTACTTCATTACCAGCTACGAGACCATATGCACCATATATTTGTACTGCTGCATCGGCTACTTCTTTTGCTATTTCAGAACAATACAGTTTGCTGATTGCCGCTTGCGTAGAAAAAGGACGACCTTGCTCTTTAAGCACACATGTATTGTATAATGTATTTCGTGCCAACTCTATTTTAGTAGCCATTTCAGCTAATTTAAAAGCAATGGCTTGATGTCGAATAATAGGTTTTCCAAACTGCACCCTGTCGCGCGAATAAGCAAGGGCACATTCATAAGCGCCTTGAGCCAAACCGAGTCCCATTGCCGCAATTGACAATCGTCCTGAATCAAGAGTCTCCAACATCATTTTATGCCCTTCACCCCGCACACCCAATAATTTAGAGGCATCAATATGAACATCTCTAAGAAAAATCTTTCCTGTATCAGCAGCTCTCCACATTAATTTGTTATCGATTTTCTCTGTGCTATAACCAGACAAATCGCGAGAAACTAAAAATACAGATAATTCTTTTCTGTCGTTCTGTATGCCAGTTATTGCGAGTAGATTGACTCCGGAAGCCATTGGAGAAGATGAATTGGTAATAAATACCTTTGAACCATTTAAAATATAGGTAGAACCTGACTGAATAGCTTTTGTTTCTACATTCAAGGCATCCGATCCCGCACCAGCCTCTGTTAAACCAAATGCCCACAATTTATCACCTCTAGTAAGCATAGGCAAATATTCTTTTTTTTGTTCCACAGTGCCATACTGATAAATGGGAGCCAAACCCAAAGAATTATGAGCTGCTACGGTGGCAGCTTGTGAACCATCAATGCGGGAAATTTCTTCTACTGCAATAATATAGGATAAAACATCTAATCCCCTCCCCCCATATTCAATCGGGATAAAAATACCTAACAATCCCATATCGCCCATTTTGCGGGTAAGCTCAACAGAGAATTCTCCGGCCTGTTCTAATCTTCCAGCCAAAGGCCTGATGATATTCTCAGAAAACTCCCTCACCTCTGCCCTGATGTTTTCATGAACAGATTTTAATAATGGATGGTACGCTGCGGACATATACAATTTAATTATTACTGTTTAAATGAAATAAAATACTATTCTTACTCACTACATCGCCTTCTTTAACCAATAGCTGCTCTATCATGCCTGAGACAGGTATCAATATACTGTTCTCTGTTTTCATCGATTCAATAATCAATGCTTCCTGATTTGCTGAAACCATTTCTCCTCTGTTGATAAAAACCTTAATTACCTTACCGGGCATAGGGGATCGAATTCTTCCATCATGCTCTTTGATTGTAGCTTCGGAATTTGTATTCAATATCCGCTGATGCGCAATAGAGACCTTACTTCCATTAACAAATAAATCAATCGTATTGTTTCGATAAACAACACTATAATGATATGTAACATAGTTATACTCTACTAAAAAATTTGAAGAATCAATTGATGTATGCTTACAGAATAATTTAGAACCATTTACAATGGCTTCTATACTACCATCCGTACTTGTTTTAAATATAAAAACCGGACTAATCCTATCGCGCAAATAAACATTTATGAGCGGTATATTATGAAACTTTATATTGCTAGTACTGCCAAATAAAGTATAATAAGCATGCATCAAAATATTTAGCTCATCGGGTACTGATACTTTATTGATCCAACTACCAGAATGCATCAAAGAATCTATAGTAAGAGTATTATAATCAAAATTTAGGAAATTTAAAGATTTTAAAATGGAAATCAATAAAGGAATGTTGGTATCAATGCCCGAAACATATGATAATTGTAATATTTTGAGCATTTTATCTCTTGCTAAATCTCTATCAATCTCATGAACAATAAGTTTAGCGAACATTGAATCGTAATTATGATGGATTACAATCGTATCTTTAAATGATTTCTCAATATAAAGTCCATTTTCCTTATGAAACACAACCCGATCAGCTTCTCCGCAAGAAAGCGATAATTGATCAAATGGATTCTCAGCACAGATTCTACATTGCAAAGCATACGACTTAATTTGAATATCTTCTTGCCGAAGCAAAAGTGCATTTTTCATAGCTAAATTCAACTGTAAAGCCACCAAATCGAATCCAGTAATAAGTTCAGTAAGTCGGTGTTCCACTTGAATGCGGGGATTAACCTCTAAAAAATAAAACTGTTCATCATTCGTAACTAAAAACTCAACGGTAGCAATATTATCCAAACGGGCGCTTTTTGAAATATTTAATGCTGCTTCAAACAATTTTTTTCTTAAAGAATCAGATAGACGTATAGAAGGCGCTTCCTCAATAATTTTTTGATACCGGCGCTGCAAGGTACATTCGCGTTCAAAGAAGTGAATTACATTTCCCTGTCCATCACCAGCTACTTGAACCTCTATGTGAAAAGCTTTTTCTATAAATTTTTCAAGATATACGGTATCGTCACCAAAGAATTTACCAGCTTCTTCTTTTGCAAGGTGAACATAAGCCATTAAATCATTAGTATTTCGGCATACACGCATCCCTCTTCCCCCGCCACCCGATGCTGATTTTATAATTAATGGGAAGTCGCTAGCGCTTATATTTATTTCTGAAATATCAGATTCTATTTTATAAGATGGCAATATAGGTAATCCAATGGATTCGGCCAGATTGCGTGCCATAACTTTATTGCCCAATTGAAGTATTACTTCGGGTGAAGGGCCTATCCATAATAGACTATTTCTAAGGCACAATGCGGCAAAAGAAACATCCTCTGATAAAAATCCATATCCAGGATGTATGGCATCAGCATGATACTTTTTTGCAATATCAATGAGTAATTCAGAATTCAGGTATGTATCATGAATTGATTCACCGCTAATTAATACAGCGTGATCAGCTATTACAACATAATCCATCTCTTTATCAACAGAGGTATAGACAATGATAGTTTGTATACCCATGCTCTTTGCAGTACGGATAATGCGGGAAACAATTTCTCCCCTGTTTGCGATAAAAATCTTACGAATGACTGCCATTTACTTTATGTTTTTCAGGAACCCGCATTTGAAAATCTGCAGAAGATTTCAGTTGAGTGATCAAATCTACAGCTTCATCAGACAAGGCCTTCCACCGTGATTCAAAATCGCTATAAGTTAGCTGCTTAGTAAATTTTATGGCATTAGTTTCTCCAATACGCACATCCATGAGAATGGATTGCATCAAAGATTTCTCTTGATCGGAGTCAACAATAAAATCTATCAAACCAGATCGCAGCGCAAGGTTAACATCAATTGGTCGGGATAACAAAGCCATAGCCTTAAAAAACGCATTTGACAAACGTTCTCTCAAAAAAGGATAAATTACAGCCGGAACGAGTCCCACCCGCACCTCAGGTAAAGAAAAGAGCGTATGCTGATGAGCAATAACAATATCGCAAGCGGCAATAAGTCCCATTGCACCTCCAGCAACCCGACCATGAACCATAGCGATAACGGGAACTGGACATTTTTTTATTGCAAGCAAACAATCCCGAATAAGGCTACTATCTTGCTTATTCTGGTCATGAGGGAGCAATCCTGATTGGTACATAAAACCCATATCAGCCCCTGCAGAAAAACCAGACCCTTTACCTTTAATTACAATGATATCGGCAACAGGTTTTACTGCCTGCGATTCAAAAAACAATTTTAATTCCTCCAACATTTTCCTGTTAAAGGCATTATAAACATGAGGCCGATTTAAGCAAACTTCAGCAAGTCCATCATGATAATTAATTTCAATACAAGTAACATCCATAAATTACATTCTATAAATTCCAAAACTAGGAGCATTTATTTTCTTATTACTAACAGCACTTAATGAAAAAGCGAGCACATCGCGTGATTGAGAAGGAAGAATTATACCATCGTCCCACAAATTTGCTGTACTATACAAGGCCTGACTCTCTTTAGCATAATTATCTTTTATGGTATTTCTAGCGGCTTCGGATGATTTATTGTTAACCGAATTCATAACAAAATCAGCCTGATTAGCACCCATCACTGCAATCTGAGCATTAGGCCAAATAAATAAAAAATCGGGATTATATGCCCTTCCCGCCATAGCGTAATTTCCCGCACCATATGAATTACCTACAATAAGAGTTATCTTTGGAACGTTAGTATTTGCCACAGCGTGAACCAATTTGGCACCATCTTTAGCAATGCCCTTATGCTCAAACTCCTTTCCCACCATAAATCCGGTAATATTATGTAAGAAGATGATGGGTACTTTTCGATGCGAACAAAGCTCAATAAAATGAACAGCCTTTAATGCCGATTCTGAAAAAAGAATTCCATTATTGGCTATAATTCCACACTTGAAACCTTGAATGCTTGCCATTCCGGTTAAGATTGTTGTACCATATTGCTCTTTAAATGGAACGAACGAATTCTCATCACAAACAGCCTTAATAATATTATTCATAGGCAATGCGGCATTTTCATGAAGTGATACCAACGCATCTAAAATACTAGGATTTGTTTCGGATTTAAATTTATTAAGCAAAGGAGAACAAACAGCAGATGGCATGGCATCAAATATTTTTTTACAAATATCTAAAGCGTCATAATCGTCATTGGCAATATAATCAGCAACTCCAGAAATAGCAGCATGCACCTGAGCACCTCCTAAATCCTCGGTATTGGTTTCTTCACCCGTAGCTGCTTTTACCAGAGGGGGCCCTGCCAAAAAAATGGAACCTTGATTCTTTACAATTATCACCTCATCGCTCATGGCGGGAATATAAGCACCTCCTGCGGTACATGAACCCATAACAATTGCTATTTGCGGGATTGACATAGCAGAAAGCCGCGATTGAAGAAAAAAAATTCTTCCGAAATGCTCTTTATCAGCAAATACTTCAGCTTGTCGAGGCAAAAAGATACCACCCGAATCAACAAGATAAATACAGGGCAGAGACAAATTACTTGCAATTTCTAGTGCCCTCAAATGTTTTTTTATAGTTTCTTTAACATAAGTGCCACCTTTTACTGTAGCATCATTGGCTATTATCATCACTAAATTACCAGAAACATATCCCAATCCAGTTATAATTCCTGCAGAAGGATGATTATTCTCGTACATACCATAAGCAGCCAACGGAGATAATTCCACAAAACTACTATCCCTATCCAGCAAATATTGAATTCGCTCCCTCACTAATAGTTTGCCCTTATCAATATGCTTTTTTACCCTAATTTCAGATACAGAAAACAACACTTG
Organism: Bacteroidota bacterium; assembly: GCA_020049015.1. GTDB lineage: Bacteria > Bacteroidota > Bacteroidia > Bacteroidales > DTGW01 > JAIFLP01. The sequence continues at coordinate 6,643 of JAIFLP010000049.1, forward strand.
GTGCAGGATTTCAGTATAAGTTAAAATGGGATCTATCTTGAAGCTTTCCACAATATTTTTAGTGAATAACATCAGTTGAATTGAAATTGTTTATTTTAACATACAAACATTAGATATTAAAAAGTATGTTTGTAATTGGTATTCCAAAAAAGCTTAACTTTACATACACTTAAATCGGTTTACAGGGATGATAAAAATATTCACAGCATCACAAACCAAAACTATAGATCTCTTTACAATAGAGAATGAACCGATTTCTTCCATTGATCTGATGGAAAGAGCTGCTAGAGTATGTACTGAATTTATTTTAAAACAATTCCCATCTCGAAACAAATTTGTTGTATTTGCAGGAACAGGCAATAATGGAGGCGATGGTTATGCTATAGCCAGGCAATTATTAGCATTGGGCAAAGAAGTGGTAGTTTATTGCATTCACTTAAATAAAAACTTTAGCAATGATGCCAGCATAAATTTACAAAGACTGAAAGAAACAGATGGAGCGGAATTGCATGATATTTATGATGAAATGAACCTTCCTCGATTTTTAGCTGATGAAATAGGAATTGACGCCATTCTCGGATCTGGAATAAACAAAAAAGTAGATGGCCCGCTGTCTAGAATTATAAAAAAAATCAATCAATACAATTTAACCATCGTTTCAATCGATATCCCATCGGGACTTTTCACTGAAAGCAATAGTGAGAATGACATGGAATCGGTAATAAGATCAACCTATACGCTAACCTTTTCAAATCCGTTTTTATCATTTCTCTTTCCGGAAAATCATGGCTATGTAGGAGATTTTCATACTTTAGATATTGGTTTGCATGTGGCCATCATAGAGAATATGAAAACGCAAAATTATTGTATTGAAGAATGTGACATCGTTTTAAAACGCAGAGATAAATTCAGTCACAAAGGCAATTTCGGACATGCCTTATTGATTGCAGGTAGTTATGGTATGATGGGAGCCTCGGTTTTAGCAGCAAAAGCATGCTTGCAAACGGGGGTAGGCTTATTAAGTGTTCATTGTCCAAGTAAAGGATATAGCATTATTCAAACTGCTGTTCCAGAAGCAATGGCAAATATTGACAGGGATGAAAAAATATGGACAGAGCTTCCTTCCTTAAGTAAATATAATGCTATTGGAATTGGTCCAGGAATTGGGATTCATTCAAAAACCAAATCCATTCTCTTGAAGCTAATAAAATCTGTAAAACTACCTTTAGTTATTGATGCGGATGGTTTGAACCTGATGGCACAGCATAAAAAAATACTGGCTTCACTTCCTAGCAATAGTATATTAACGCCACATCCTGGTGAATTCGACAGGTTATTTGGAAATCATGAAAATCATTTTCAGAGGGTAGAAACCCAAAAAAGCATGTCGTTAAAATACAATATTATCATTGTGTTAAAAGGTGCCCACACCTGTATTAGTTTACCTGATGGGAGCTGTTATTTTAACATGAACGGAAATCCAGCCATGGCAACCGGAGGCAGTGGAGATGTTTTGACTGGCATCATATTGGCATTGCTGGCACAAAATTATAGTCCGAAAGAAGCTGCCATAAACGGATTTGTAATTCATGGAAAAGCAGGTGGCGAAGCATATAAAAATTTTCATACCTTTGCATCAGGAGATATTATTAAACATATAAATATCAAAAAACATGAAAATTAAAATTGTTATAGCTTGTCTTATTTTATTTTCTGGCCTCTCATGCAATAGAGTATCGGTTGTACACATTAACAAATTGAATAAACCTGCTACAGGTGAAATTATTTATTCCTTACCTAAAACAGTTGTTATTGTAAAAATTGAATATAAAAAAACAACGTATTTAAAAGGTCCGTATAGCGAATATGCTAAGAGATTTTTGGGAATTACCGATGGCATAATTGATAATCGCAGCCAATGGACAATTGCAAAAAGCGAGGTAAGTAGTTATAATGAAACAGACCCAAAAGAGTATTATGCCTTGAAAGCCAGTTGCACAACGCCCTATCAAAAAATGCACAACTTAGCAAACGAAGGCTTAATTATCTTGCCATATTCATTACTTACCAACAACAGTATTATAGAAAGCAATATACCCTCAGAAACAGCCGAAACAAATATATTCAAGACAATATCCATAGAATCATTTTACAATGAAAAAAATGATACTACCTATCAGGAAATAGTAAAGGACTCTGTATATGTAAAAGTTCCGGTAGTAAGATCAGTCTTAGAGAATAAAACCATGGAGCAAAAAGCGCGAGAAGCCGCAGATTTTATAATAGAACTTAGAGCACGCAAGGCAGATATTATTTTGGCGGATGTAAAAAATATACCTGATGGCAATGCCTTGAAGATACATATTGATGAAATCAGCCAAATGGAAAAAGAATACAGCACATTATTTACAGGAAGATCAATAACACAAACAATAACTCGATATTATACAATTGTACCAGAGACAGAAAAAATGGAATATGAAATTACAGGATTTTCAGAAAAAGAAGGCCCTGTATTCACTACAGCAGCAAGTAAAATAATTGTAAAATTAGACAAATCGGATAAAACGGATCCATTAAAGAAAATTTCATTATCTATTGATGCAGGTATAACAAAAGGGATTGTCTGTAAAATACCTGAAACTGTTTCAGCTGGCTTGTACCTAAACAACAATTTATTTTGTAAAAGGGAACTAAAAATATCTCAATTGGGAAGTTTGGTTACCTATCCTATCAGATAAGCATATCTTCATCGGTTTTAAAGAAAGCTACTAATTCTTCAAGTTCTCTAGCTTTTGTTACCAAATCAACAGCATTTACTGCCAATTCTTCAGAAGCTGCCGCTGTTTGTTGGGTATTATTATTAAGTTGCTGAATAGCCTCATTAATTTGCTCGGCACCTGAATTCAATTCACGTCCAGAAGCAGAAATATTTTCAATAAGCAAAGCAGACTTTTGAATATTCGGTATTATATTCGAGAGCATATCGGATGATCTAACAGAAGCCGCCACACTTATTTTTGATATTTTACCTATCTCATCTGCAGCAGCCCTGCTTCGCTCCGCAAGTTTTTTTACTTCACCGGCAACTACTGAAAAGCCCTTACCGTAATGTCCTGCTCGTGCAGCTTCAATAGCAGCATTTAATGCTAAAAGATTGGTTTGAAAGGCAATTTCGTTTATTATTTTTATTTTCTCCGCAATTACAGTTATAGAAGCGGTACTTTGCAATGCCGATTCGCGAACCTTTTCAATCTCTTTTACTGCAATACTGGTAATAGATTCAGTTTCCTTAGCACTTTCGGCATTATGATGAATATTGGCCGTCATTTGTTGAACGGCTGAAGAAATCTCCTCTAATGAAGCTGCTTGCTGATTAGAATTTGACGACAACGATTGTGAAGCGCTGCTCAATTCTGCACCCGATACAGAAAGAATTTTAGCTTTTGCTTTCACATGAGCTGCTATTAATTTGAGATTATCAGTCATTTTAAATAATGAACGAGAAAGTATACCAATCTCGTTTTTCTTCTTTAGGAGCTGGGGTTCAATGCTCATTGTCAAATCCCCATCAGAAACCATTTGAGTAATGTGGGTACTCGATTTTACACCACCGCTAACGCCTTTAGAAATTCTATATCCAATAAAAAAAGCTAAAACAGTAACTAAAATAGATAAA
>JAIFLP010000010.1 GCA_020049015.1 Bacteroidota bacterium
CCATTAAACCTAAATAATTGATCAAAAGCACCCGCATAAACGTTATCATTTTTATCTACAAAAACAGTGTAGATATTCCATTTATATGAAAAAATATCACTTCTATCATACTTAATAAACTTCTGAGAATAAGCAAAAATGCTTAATAATAGTATATTTAATGTAATGATTGTTTTCACTATATTCATAATATATTTTATTATTTACTTCATAATACTTTCAATTCAATCAATTCCTTAGTTACCTATTCACTTAGTAACTTAGTAACTTAGTAACTTAGTCACCTAAATTTACCTCACCAAGCCCGCAATCTTAGCCACCGGAATATTATTAGCTATACCCGTAACTTCGGTTTCGTTGTTGTATCCGCTCAATTTGCAAGTGATGAGATTATTTCCAAAAGGAATTTGTATTTCGTAAGAAATTTTTCCTTCCGATTCAGATTTTTGCATCAATGATTTATATCCATCTACTTTAATTCTTTTCTGATTGGGATCACCAGAAGTAACAAATGCAGGTAGCGCGAGCATAGCATTGATACCTGCTAATAAGGGAGAATCGCCAATAATAGAAATATTGATTGTTTTTGAAGCGTCGGCCAATGCATAATTGCGTTGCACAAACAGACCCATAAACCCCGCACCTGAACCAGTAACCTGATCATCTTTGGCAACAATTGGGGCACCACCAAGCGTAGTTGGCAGCATGGTCAAAATTTCTTTTCCAAGTAAAATATCCACTTCATTTAATGCCTGCTCCAGTGCAAATCTTGCAGATTCAAGATCTTTGTTTTTATAAGAAGTCTCGGCATCTTTAAGCTTTTGCTGCCCTTGTTGTGCTTTTGCGGCAGTTGTTTCACCTAATTTCTTATTAATATTTTCTATGTTGAATTGATTAACCGCATTCAGCACTTGCTTTTCGTTTTCAAAATTCACTGCCGTCATAATAAAAATAGAAGACTGACCAAAAGGTACACTTACTTTATAGCCAGAGCTTTCATTATATTCAATTACGCCTCTAAGTCCTTGTACTTTTATATCCTTAAAATTCTGATTGGGATCAGTGGTTTTATAGGTGCCAGAGAAATAAGCATTAACAGAAGCCACCCAAATTGAGTTATTTGCAATATTTACGGATACTTCCTGATCATTGGAGGTGTAGTAACGTTCAATCAAAAGGCCAGCAAAGCCAATACCAGAACTGGTTACTTTATCACGAGTTTCATCGGTAGGTAAGTTGTTAATAGTTTTTGGTAATGAATTAAGTACATTGGTCCCCATTTCAATTTCAATACCCATAATGGCCTGACGAATGTTGTACCTTGCATCGGCATATTTTTTATCGTTCAAAGCGAGCAAAGCATCTTGAATAGATGCATTTACATCAACAGAAGACTGTTCGAGTCCGCCTCCTTTAGTATTCTGTACTTTTTGATTTGAGGAAGAACCGGAAGCATCATTACCTGATGATTGCGATGAACCAGAAGAATTATTACCCGATGGATTGCTTTTCTTATCATCAAACAATTCCTCAACCATTTTATCTTCAGCCTTTTCCTTTAATTTGTTTAACAGTCGCTGCTGAGCACTTACATTTATAAATAAAAAAGTGGAAACAATGATGAATACAGGTAGTTTCATAAAATAAATATTAAATTAACAGTCATAATACAGATAAAAAATAAAAATGTTCAGCAGCGAAAATAGGGTAAAAATAGATGTTAAACAATTCACAAGATATAAAATTAAAAAAAAGTCAACATTTGTCACAAACATGTTTTACTTTTGCTCATTATTAAATATAAAAACTTTAAAAAAAGGACAATTTTAAAAGCAATCCAATGAGAAGTATTTTAGTTTCCCTGATGATTTTGATGTTTGCCACAATGATCTCATGTGCGCAAAGTAATAACAACGAAAAAGCGGATAAGCGAGCGGCGGTTATTACTTTTGAAGCGGAGGAACATGATTTTGGCACCATAGAGCAGGGTGGCAACGGTACTTTTGAATTTATATTTAAGAATACAGGCAAAACCCCTTTAGTGATCAATCATGTTGGTTCATCGTGCGGTTGTACGGTACCTGAATGGACGCGAGATCCGATTGCCAAGCGCAAATCTGGAAAGATTAAAGTTACTTACGACACCCAACGGTTAGGCAGTTTTACAAAAACCATTACGGTTAATTCTAACGCAGCCAATAATCCGGTAGTATTAAAAATAAAGGGGGTTATAGTAATTAAAGGCAACGCGCCCAAATAATTATTACAAGCTGTGCTACAGCTTACAAATCATTAAATATAGGAGAAATTTATATGCCTGAAATATCAAGCAGGGGAAATAATATGCCCCAATCACCCATAAGAAAATTAGTCCCATTTTCGGAAGAAGCCAAACGAAGAGGGGTAAAAGTTTACCATTTAAATATTGGCCAACCCGATATACAAACCGCTCCCTTAGCTTTAGAAGCAGTAAAGAAAATAGACATGAGGGTTGTGGAATACAGTCATTCTGCCGGTAATGAAAGCTACAGAAGGAAATTAGCTGACTATTATAAACGCTGGAATATTCAAGTAAGTTACGAAGATATTTTAGTTACCACTGGAGGTTCAGAAGCGATATCGTTCGCATTCCTTTCTTGTTTTGATCCAGGTGACGAAATTATTGTTCCAGAACCTTTCTATGCCAATTATAACGGATTTGCTACAGCTGCAGGTGTAAAAGTAATACCAGTAACCTCAACGATTGAGAGTGGATTTGCTTTACCTCCAATTGAAGAATTTGAGAAATTAATCAATCCCCGCACCAAAGGTATTATGCTGAGTAATCCGAATAATCCTACTGGTTATTTATATTCTTGTGATGAATTGGTTAAACTAAGAGATCTTGTTAAGAAATATAATCTTTACTTAATCTCTGATGAAGTATACCGAATTTTTTGCTATGAAAAACAACCTTTTTTCTCAGTAATGAATTTACAAGGTATTGATGACAATCTGATATTGGTTGATTCAATTTCTAAGATTTTCAGTGCTTGTGGCATCAGGATTGGCATGATGATTTCGAAAAACAAAAAAGTAATTCAAACGGCCATGAAATTTGCTATGGCCAGATTAAGTCCGCCTTCATTCGGACAAATAGCTGGCGAAGCAATATTAGAGACGCCTGATTCATATTACGAGGCTGAATACAAAAGCTATTTGGAGCGAAGGGATTTAGTAATAAATCGATTGAACCAAATGGAAGGGGTTTATAGTCCCACCCCAAAAGGCGCCTTTTACACCATAGCACGTTTACCTATAGATGATGCCGACAGGTTTGCTCAATGGCTGCTAAGTGAATTTAGCTATAAGAATCAAACGGTAATGTTAGCACCTGCTTCAGGCTTTTATGCCACTCCGGGTTTGGGAAAAAATGAAGTGCGCATTGCTTACGTTATAAACACCAACGATTTAAAAAATGCAATGGATTGTATTGAAGAAGCTTTGAAGGTATATCCTGGACGAATAAGCTAAGGTTTAAAAATCGTCGTAAAGCAAATACTTCCTGCGTATCAACTTAAATTCGTCTAATTTAGCTGTCCAGGTTTTTCTGATATCTTCTTCTTTCATTCCGCTTTCAATAAGAATTCGGAGGGTTGGAGTACCAGCAAGATTGGTGAAAAAAGCATTGAAGAAATTCTTTTTATCTGGCACATTATTATAGGCAAAAATAAGCCAGCGCAAGCTAAACTGATGGTTCCATTCAGTTGAATCGGGATACTGACGTAAATCAATACCATAACAGATTTGTCCTTTATGCGGAGGATTGCGGGCACCGGGTTTACTAGTTGGAGTATACTCATAGCCCGCATTTTTTAATTTAGGATGTCCAAATACTTCAAAAGGGAAATCAGTTCCTCTCCCTACATTGATTACCGTACCTTCAAATAATCCTAAAGAAGGATAAAGATATACTGCCCTAGGATTGCGTAGATTGGGACTCGGAGCAAGCGAAATTTTAAAACGGGTATTATGATTATAATTCTCACAAGAAATAATTTTAAGCGAACATTGAACCCCATTGGCCAGCCATTTTTCGCCATTAATCATTTGGGCATACTCGCCAATAGTCATGCCATGCACCAATGGCACCGGATGTAAGCCTACAAAAGATTTATGCTTCAACTCTAAAATGGGTCCATCAACATAAAAGCCATTAGGATTTGGCCGATCGAGGATAATCAAAGTTTTTTTTCTCTCAGCACAAGCTTCCATAACATAATGCAAAGTAGATATATAAGTATAAAATCTAACACCCACATCTTGTATATCGAACAATACCACATCAACTTTTTGTAAATCTACTGGCTTTGGTTTTTTATTCTGACCATATAATGAAATAATCTTTATTCCAGTTTTCTTATCCTTTGAATTAGCAACCACCTGACCGGCATCGGCTGTACCCCTAAAGCCATGCTCGGGACAAAAGATTTGTACTACCTTAACTTTTCGACTTAGTAAGGTATCTAAAAGATGAACATTATTAACTAGAGAAGTATGATTACCAACAATGGCTACCCGCTTTGACTTCAATAAAGGTAAGTATTCATTCATATTTTCTGCACCAACAGAAATATTGTGCAATTGCCCCATGGATTGAAGCAAAAAAAAGAAAGTTCCCGTAAGCAAAAACAAAAGCCTCATAGCAAAAGATATAATGTCCAAAACTACGAAATAAATAAATTGATACCATAAAAAGCAGAAAAAATATACCTTTGGGAAATATTCTAGTTTATGAAGTTTGAATTCTTCCTTAACCACAGATTAATATCAGAAAAAAGTATCGGTAAAGGTTCTGCCAGAGCACTGATTCGTATCTCCGTATTTGGTATTTCTTTATGCATAGCAGTTATGATTGTTGCCATGTCAATACTATCTGGATTCAAAAATGAAATTCGGAATAAGATATCGGGATTCAATGCCCATATACAAATAACTAATTTATCATCCAATCTTTCCTATGAAACCTTTCCAATTGATACGGGTCACGACTTTTTAAAAGATCTTAGAAAACATCCCGAAATTCAAAATATACAACAATATGCAACCAAACCGGGAATATTAAAAAGAAATACTGAATATGCCGGAGTTATATTAAAAGGAGTAGCAGAGGATTATGATTGGACTTTCTTTTCATCATATTTGCAAGAAGGCAGTGTTCTTACTATCAATAAGGAAGAGTTATCTAATGAAGTAATGATATCTTCAAAATTGGCTTTGTCACTGCAACTGCGGATAGGCGATACCTGCGCTATGTATTTTATCCAGGAACCTGTAAGGATGAGGAAATTCATCATCAAAGGCATTTATAGAACAGATTTTGATGAATTTGATAAGGTTTTTTTAATCTGCGATATCAAACATGTAGCTAGGCTAAATGATTGGAAAAACGGCAAAATAAGTGGGTACGAGGTTTTGTTAAAAGATTTTGACAAGCTGGATGCCATGCATGAAGTAATTATCGATCAGGTAGGATTCAGTTTAAACAGTGATCAAACCATGCTAAAAACAATTAGCATAAGGGACAAATACCCGCAAATATTTGATTGGCTGAGCCTGCAAGATAAAAATGTTATCATAATTATTATTTTATTATTGATTGTAGCAGGATTTAACATGATATCTGCCCTGATGATACTGATTCTAGAACGAACCTCAATGATTGGATTACTAAAATCACTAGGCAGCAGTAATTTGTCAATCATAAAATTGTTCCTTCTGCAAGCATTTTATTTATTGTCAAAAGGCTTAATTTGGGGTAATTTGGTTGGACTCATATTGGTTATCATCCAAAAATACACCCACGTTATTGGCTTAAACCCCGAATCATATTATATTTCATATGTACCCATTCACATTGATCTTTTATCAATTTTATTTTTAAATATTGGCGTTATAATTTCAACATTTTTAATGTTACTATTGCCTTCACTGGCTATATTATCATTAGATCCGGTAAAGTCGATCAAATACGAATAGAATGGATGCGGTGTTGTTGCAGAAATTTTTCAGTCGCATTCAACATGAAGTATTGCCTGGTAAACCTTCGCAGTGGAAAATGGCTCCCGAAGGCAGAGGTGATATAAATAGTGAAACCAAACCGGAACAAGCCGCCGTTGTAATCCTTATTTTTCCTGATAAAAATAAGGAATGGCACATATTGTTACAAAAACGAACCAAAGACCAGCGAGAACACTCGGGAGAAGTATCCTTTCCCGGAGGTAAAAAGGAGGTTTCAGATCCCGATTTAAGAAACACAGCCATAAGGGAATTGAATGAAGAAATGGGCATATCTATTTCATTAGAGCAAGTATTATGCGAATTAACACCAATATATATCCCTGTAAGTAATTTTAAGGTTCATGTTTTTGTAACTGTATTATTAGAAGAACCAGAATTTAGAATCAATCCTTATGAAGTTTCACATCCTATCTTATTGCCCATTTATCTAATTACGGAAGAAAAAAACATGACGTTTGCGCCAGTATCCATCAAAGGAAAAATGCTCGAAGTTCCCTGTTTTCAATACCAAGGGCATACAATATGGGGTGCCACAGCTATGATTTTAAGCGAATTAGCGGACCTTCTCCGAACCACCCATCTGTAAATATCAATTTATAAGCAATTAGTATAATATAGTTATAATTCATAACCTGCTTTAAATTATCAATAGTGCGTAATGCCATAATAATTGACTGCCCATTAAAAATAATGCAAATTATGCTGCGCTAATGCCATTTTTTTAACACAAAATGAAAATTTTTAAGATTTTCATGTAATTTTTTTATTTTTTTTTGGACTTTCCAATTTATGTTTGTAATTTTGTAACAAATTAACATGATTTAATTATTAATACTTATAAATTGTAAAGTTATGACTAGTTTAAGGCAAAAAGCATTAGAATTAACGTTAGAGAGAAAACCGGTAATAATTACCGCTTCTAAAAAGACATCTGACTATTATGGCATGTTGGTATTTGATGATAGCAAAATGCAAAAGTATTTACCTAAAGAGGCCTACTTGGCAATTAAGGGTTCTATTGATAAAGGATCTAAGATTGACAATAAAGTAGCCGATATGGTTGCTACTGGTATGAAAGCTTGGGCTATTGAAATGGGAGCTACTCATTATACCCACTGGTTTCAACCTTTAACTGAAGGTACTGCAGAAAAACACGATTCATTTATGGATCCTATTGGAGGCGGTAAAGTAATTGAAAATTTCTCGGGTAAACTATTGGTTCAACAAGAGCCTGATGCATCAAGCTTTCCAAATGGTGGTATCCGCAGTACATTCGAAGCTCGTGGTTATACCGCATGGGATCCATCTTCTCCTGCGTTTATAATGGACGATACTCTTTGTATACCTACCATTTTCATTTCATATACCGGAGAATTATTAGATAACAAAGCTCCTTTACTAAAAGCTTTAGCTGCTGTTGATAAAGCTGCTGTTGATGTTTGTCATTATTTTGACAAAGATGTTCAAAAAGTAATCTCTTATTTAGGTTGGGAACAAGAATATTTCTTAATTGACACCGCCTTATTTGATATCCGTCCGGATTTAGTATTAACCGATCGTTCATTACTAGGTAAAGGTTCTGCTAAAAACCAACAATTAGAAGACCAATATTTCGGAACCATCCCTGAAAGGGTTCAAGAATTCATGAAAGAATTGGAAATTGAAGGTTATAAATTAGGATTACCTTTAAAGACCCGTCATAATGAAGTTGCTCCTAACCAGTTTGAAGTTGCTCCGGTTTATGCTGAATGTAATTTAGCCGTAGACCAAAACTTACTTACCATGATTCTTATGCGCAGAATTGCGAAGAAACATAACTTTAAATGCGTAATGCACGAAAAACCTTTTAAAGGTGTTAATGGTAGTGGTAAACACAACAACTGGTCATTAGGAACCGATACCGGTATTAACTTGTTACAACCAGGAAAAAATCCAAAGAGCAATCTTATATTCTTAACTTTCTTGGCTAACGTATTTATGGCTGTATACAAATACGAAGATTTATTAAAAGCCAGTATCGCATCTGCAGGTAATGCACACCGTTTAGGTGCTAACGAAGCACCTCCTGCTATTATTTCAGTATTTATGGGTGGTCAATTAACCAAAATGATTGATTCAATCGTTGCAAAACTTACCGACCACAAAATGAGTGCATCTGAAAAAACTGAATTAAAATTAGATATCGGACGTATTCCTGAACTAATATTAGATAGTACAGATCGTAACCGTACTTCTCCATTTGCATTTACAGGTAATAAATTTGAATTCCGTGCCGTTGGTTCAGCAGCAAACTGTTCTAGCCCAATGACTGTTTTAAACACAGCTATGGCTTCAACATTAGTTGAATTCAAAAAAGAAGTTGATGCTTTAATTACCAAAGGAACGTCAAAAGAAGATGCTCTTTTACAAATTATCAGAAAGTTCTTTACCGAAAGTAAACCTATTCGTTTCGACGGTAACAACTATAGCGATGAATGGAAAGCAGAAGCTAAAAAACGTGGTTTAAATGACGAAGGCATGGTTCCTAAAATTCTTGAATTATGGAACACTCCAAAAGCTAAAAAACTTTTCGAAAGTATGAAAGTTTTGAGCAATGTTGAATTGGAAGCCCGCACTGAAGTTAAACATGAATTATTTATCAAAAAATTAGACATTGAAGCCAAAGTACTAACTGATATGGTAATGAATCAAATCATTCCAGTTTGTATTGACTATCAAACAAGTTTAATTGAAAATGTAAAAGGCTTGAAAGATATTTTTGGCGAAAGTGGTATGAAAGAAATTGCTGGAAATCGCATTGAATTGATCAAGGAAATGTCTACCCACATAACTTCAGCTAAGAAATTAGTTAAAGATATGGAAGCTGCCATAGAAAAAGTTCACGGTACAAGCCATGCTAAAGATGGTTCTATAATGATGGCTACCAAAGTATCTCCTTACTTTGAACAAATCAGAGATCATATTGACGCATTGGAAGGAATTGTTGACGATGCCAAATGGCCTTTGCCTAAATATAGAGAGTTATTGTTCATTCGATAGACTGATTAGGTGAGAGGGACGAGGTGAGAGGGACGAGGTAAAGTGTTTCACCTTTTACCTTTCACCTTTTACCTTTTACCTTCAAAAAAAAGGGCCATCTATAAAAGACAGCCCCACCCCCAAAGTAGTTAGTAAAATTAGTAATTAGAAGAAGTTATATAAACCCTTCCGTCAAATATCTTGTAGTTTAATCCCATAGGCACACAAACCAAATCCAGAGCCGTCTTTAAATCACGGGTATCAAAAAAACCGGAGTAATACCTGTTCTCAAAACGTTCAAACTCGAATTTAATATTAAATTGTCGTTGCAATTCAGAAAAAACCTCTGCTAATTTTTTATTTTCAAAGTAAAATTCACCTCTCATCCAGGCAAGATCTTTAGCCGGGCGAGCTATCTCTTTAATTAAAGCTTTGTTGCTTGACCCTATAACAACCTTCTCTCCTGCTATCAAAAATACTTGACCGCCTGCATTCAAACTCTCAACGTGTACTTTTCCGGATTCACAAACAACAAGATGTGAATTACCTCGTGCATAAACATTAAACTTGGTTCCTAAAACTGTAGTTCTCGAAAATTGGGTAAGGACTTCAAAAGTGTTGCCCTTTACTACCTCAAAATAGGCTTCTCCTTGCAAAGTTATTGAACGTTTAAACCCATAAAAATAGCGTGAATAAACTATTTCGCTTCCTGCATTGATATGTACTTTTGATCCATCGGGCAATGCATGAATAAGTTTATTGCCATCGGCTACGGTAATTGTTTGGTTTCTATATGAATAGGTTACTATGCCAGCTGACAATAATAGCAGCCATGATGCAGCAATAGCCCATTTTTTCATGCTTTCAAATGGAATAACTCTTGTCTTTTGTTTCTTTGTAGTTATTTTACCACGCAAAACTGACCATGCCTCTTCTTTGGAGCGAACAAAAGGAGTTTGATAAGCTGAAACTATTCTCTCCACCTCCTCATTAAATCCGACATATCTGTTTTCTGAAGTTTTCATACTTCTTTTCTTATCATTTGAGATTAATACAAGCATTCTTTGAGATACCCTAAAAAGAAATAGAATTATTTGCAAACTTGTTTTTATTTTGAGGGTTTGTTTAGGGCATAGTAGATGTTTTCTACAATTATGCATCTCCTCCAGAGATGCCAATAAATTATAAACGGTTCTTTGTAGCAGATAATATACTAAATACATAACCC
>JAIFLP010000155.1 GCA_020049015.1 Bacteroidota bacterium
AAAACACACACAACATGGCAAACTTAAAAACAAATTATCTTGGAATAGAAATAAAAAACCCTATTGTAGCAGGGGCTTCTAATATTTCAACCAAGAAAGAAAACCTAAAATGGCTCGAAGAAGCAGGTGTTGCGGCAATAGTGTACAAATCACTTTTCGAAGAACAGATACAGTTAGAAACTTTGCAACTTGATGAGGAACTGGCTGAATACAATGAACGCCATGCTGAAATGGTAAATATTTTTCCTGATATAAGTCATGCAGGTCCCAAGGAATTTTTATATCAATTGGGAGAAGCAAAAAGCTCAGTAAAAATACCAGTTATAGCGAGTTTGAACGGGATGTATTTGCAAACCTGGATGGAATATGCCAAACTAATTGAAGAAACAGGAGTAGATGCTTTAGAATTAAACTTTTATCAGGTACCCACAGATTTTGATAAAAGCGGAATCACCATCATCAACAAGCAAGTTGAAATAATAGAAGCGTTGAAATCGCGATTAAAAATTCCTATTTCAGTAAAACTCGACCCTTTCTATACCAATCCGCTGAATGTAATAGACAAAATGCAGGAAGCTGGTAGCAAAGGGTTTGTTCTTTTTAATCGTTTGTTTCAACCCGACATTGACATAGATACTGAAAGCCATGTTAGCCATTTTAATTTAAGTAGGGAAGGCGATTATGGCAATACCATTCGTTATGCGGGAATGTTGTATGGAAATATTGATGCCAGTATAATTGCGAATACAGGCATATACACTGCCAAAGATATGATAAAAATGATATTGGCTGGAGCCGATGCGGTGCAAGTAGTATCTACTTTATATAAAAATAAGATCAGCTATGTCTCTGAAATGCTCATGGATTTAGAAAGCTGGATGTCGAAAAAAGGCTATAAATCAATAAACGATTTTAAAGGTAAGCTATCCAGAAAAAATACCAAAGATCCTTTTGCCTTCAAAAGAGCACAATATATTGATATGCTGTTAAAAAATGCGGATGATATTATGAAAAAATATCCTGTAAGATAACAGAAAAATGGAAGTAGCCCCACCCAGACTCGAACTGGAATTTAAAGTTTAGGAAACTTTCGTTCTATCCCTTGAACTATAGGGCCATTGACATGCAATCCTCAATATGCCTGCAAAATAAAGCAAATTTGCTTTGAATAACAAAATTTTGAAGCTTTAAATTGTATTCAAGAAAATTTTATACATTTGAAGCTCAATTTTTTTTTGTATGGCTTATCTTGATATTATCATAATTATTCCGCTCATTTGGGCTACTTATAAAGGCTTCACAAAAGGCTTGGTGCATCAATTAGCTACATTGATTGCATTGATACTTGGCATCTTTACAGCAGTAAAATTATCCTCAATTGCAGGACAATACTTAGTGAGTCGCTGGGGCTATGAACCCAGAATTTCACATCTTATCAGCTTTGTAATTATTTTTATTGCCATACTTATTTTGGTTTTTCTTATTTCAAAACTTATAGAAAGGCTTTTGGAAGCAGCTTCTCTCAATATATTCAATAAACTGGCAGGAGTATTGTTCTCTCTATTAAAATATATTTTGATAGTAAGTGTAATCCTTAACCTTATTGAGTTAACTGATAGTAAACTCCATTTTATTAAACCAGCCGACAAAGAAAAATCCTTACTGTACCAACCTGTTTTGAAAGCAGCTCCCGTTTTGTACCCATACCTGCAATTCAATCGCATCAAAGAAATTATTCCCGAAGACACAAAAAAATAACACATTCAAGTCCATACATTTGTTTTTTATTCTTTTATTTATGTAATTTGCAGCCTTAATTTTGAATCGGTTACGATGAATTTTATAGAAGAGCTTAAGTACAGGGGGATGATACACGATATGACCCCAGGCACAGAAGAACAATTAAGTAAAGAAATGACTGCGGCGTATGTTGGCATTGACCCTACAGCCGATTCATTACATATAGGGCATTTGGTATCAGTAATGATGCTAAAGCATTTTCAAAAAGCCGGACATAAACCTATCGTGTTATTAGGTGGAGCAACTGGAATGATTGGCGATCCATCAGGAAAATCGGAGGAACGTAACCTAATGACTTTTGATATCCTCAAGAAAAATCAAGAATCACTTAAAAATCAATTATCAAAATTCCTTGATTTCGATCCACAAACTCCCAATGCCGCCGAAATAGTTAATAACTATGATTGGATGAGTCAATTTTCTTTTCTTGATTTTATAAGGGATGTTGGCAAACATATCAGCGTTAATTATATGATGGCCAAAGATTCAGTAAAAAAGAGGTTAGAAACAGGGATCTCATTTACTGAATTCACTTACCAGTTGGTTCAGGGCTATGATTTCTTGTACTTATTTGAAAAGAAAAATTGCAAAATACAAATGGGCGGATCGGACCAATGGGGTAATATCACCACCGGAACCGAGCTTATCAGACGTAAAAACGGAGGCGATGCATTTGCCCTTACCTGTCCACTCATTACCAAATCAGATGGGGGTAAATTTGGAAAAACAGAAAAAGGAAACATTTGGCTATCAGTTGATTACACAAGTCCGTATCAGTTTTATCAATTTTGGTTAAATGTAGCAGATGATGATGCCGTTAAATACATAAAAATATTTACCCTAATTCCTCCATCAGAAATAGACCAATTAATTGAAACACATGCAAAAGAGCCGCATATGCGCTTATTGCAAAAAACATTGGCCAAAGAGCTGAGCATCATGGTGCATTCAGAAAACGACTATCAATCAGCCCTTGAAGCCTCTGAAATACTTTTCGGAAAAGGTACCGCCGAGACATTAAAAAAATTATCGGAAAACGACTTGTTGGGAGTATTTGAAGGCGTACCCCTCTATAAAGTAGATAAATCACTGTTAGAAAAAGGTATCAGCAGCAATGAATTATTGACCAGTCATACTCAAATATTCGAATCGAAAGGCGAATTAAGGCGCATGATTGATGGCGGCGGTTTAAGTGTTAATAAAGAGAAAATTAAGTCGATTGACAGTATTATTGATGATAAATTTTTGATAAACAATTATTTAATAATTCAAAAAGGGAAAAAGAACTATTATTTGATAAAAAGCGAATGATAAGAAAAAATTCCTGTATATTTAGCGTCTCAAATAACATCCAACAATGGAAAAGATTAAAAAAATAAAACTTAACTACGAATCTGGAAATATTCTCCTGTTTATGGCAAAAAACATCAGAATATTATTTAGCATCACATTGATTGCTGCAATTATTTCAATTATTGTTTCGTTACTTATTACCCCTAAATATAAAGCTACTGCGATCATATATCCAGCATCAGCGAATTATCAATCATGGTTTGGATTGCAGGATGAAGTTGATCAAGTAATGCAGGTTCTTCAATCGGCAACTGTAAAGGAAAAAATGATTGAAAAATTCGAATTATACAAGTATTATAACATTGACCCAAAAGATAAATCGCCTCGATATAAAATACTCAGCGCACTAGAAGGTAATATTTCCGTATCAAGAACCCGATACATGTCGGTGAAGATAGAAGTACTAGATTTGAATCCTGAAAAAGCTGCTGAAATGGCAAATTATATGGTAGTATTAAGTGATTCTATTCTAAATCTCTTCCAAAAACAAAAAGCTCAAAAAAACAAAATATTACTCGAAGACCAACTCAAAAACTACACTGCCCACCTGCAAACCATAGCTAATTCACTTGATAGCATAGGTAATTCTAAAGGAATCGCAGAAATATCTACCCAAGCAAAAGAACTAACTGCTGGTTATATTCAGGCTATCAATAGCGGAAATACTGCAAATGCAAGACTATTTGAAAGTAAACTTAAAGAATTGGGTAAGTATTCTGGTTATTTTAATTTGCAACAGGATTTAATGGAAAAAGGTGCTGATTACCTATCTCTGGTTCGCCGCCACTACTATGAGGCCCAAGCAGAAACCTCTCAAAACAATCCATACTTTTATAAATTTGTTGTTGATAATGCCATACCTACCGACAAAAAAGCATTTCCAAACAGGGCTCTTATTGTTGTTTTTAGTACATTATCTGCATTTTTATTTACATTATTGTTACTGATATTTGTAAAAAAACTTACAAAAATTGATTAGTGTGCAATCCTCTGTAAAACGGAATTTATGGCTGGCTGTTATTGCGTTGATTTACGTTCTAATCAATTCATTCTTAATTTATAAAGGCTATCAATTTGGTTATTTTGTTCCTGTCATCTTTGCTTTTTTAATTCTGGGTTTATTCTCGTTAAATAATTTATTCTATACAGTTGTTTTCTTTACCCCATTATCAATTCCTCTATCTTTCTTTTTCAGAGAATTGAGTTTTGATTTGGCATTACCTACAGAACCTATTCTGGCCGGAATTATGCTGCTCTTTATTTTAAAATGGGGTACCGAAAAAATAAAATTTCAGACAATATTCCGCAATCCAATTACCATTATTATTTTGATTCAAATGGCCTGGATGCTTTTTACTTCGATCACCAGTACCATGCCTTTGGTCTCTTTAAAATATATTCTAGCTCGCACCTGGTTTATTACAGGTTTTTTTCTTCTCTCTTTATTTATTTTTACAAAAACCAATCAATTCTATAAAGCAGTGTGGATTTATATTGTTGCTCTTTTGTTTGTCATTATATATTCATGGATTCGCATGAGTGCATTCGGATTTCAAGATCAAATTGCAGCAAATAAAATTGTCCATCCTTTCTACAATGATCATACTGCCTATGGTGCGGCATTAGCAATGTTAATACCCGTTGCAGCAGGAATGTTCATTATTTACAAATCTTCAAATAAGTGGATAAAAGTTCTCGTGGGTTCTACCATAGCAATTCTTTTAGTAGCATTGCTATTATCTTATTCTCGTGCTGCATGGTTAAGCGCGGCCGCTTCATTTATTGTTTTTATTATTGTAGTTCTTAAGATTAAACTTCGCTATTTAATTGGAACAGCTATTATTGCTATAAGCTTCTTATGTTTATTTTGGACTGACATTGTATATTCTCTAGAAAAAAACAATCAAGATTCCTCCCGTGATATGGTTGAACATATGAAATCTATTGGGAATATATCCTCTGATGATTCCAATCTCGAGAGAATCAACAGATGGAATTCAGCTTTAGAAATGTTTAAAATCCATCCTGTGCTAGGCTGGGGACCAGGCACATACACTTTTCAATATGCTCCTTATCAGAGCAATGTTGACCGAACCAATATCAGTACCAATGCCGGTGATTTAGGAAATGCTCACAGCGAATACTTCAGCGCCCTCACCGAAACTGGACTACCCGGAATGATAATATTTATAATACTAGTTATTTTTGTTATTTATAGGGGAATAAGATTATATCATTCTAGCTTGGGGTTAAAAACCCGCATTGCTTGTTTAAGCGCTGTTTTGGGACTAATTACCTATTATGTTCATGGCTTGCTGAATAACTTTTTAGATACAGACAAGTTATCCGCCTTATTTTGGATTTACACAGCATTGATAGTAACTGCAGATATTCGCTTGCAACGCAAAACAAAAGTTAAAAAAACTGAACTCCCAACATCGTAATATCATCAAATATTTTCTCGTTACCACTAAGTATTTTTTGATACTCAATAATGGCGTCGATATTCTCTTTAACCGATTGCTCGTTCGATATATGCTTTTCAATAATATCATTGGCATTGTCAACCAAATAATCGTCCATCATTTCAACCAAACCATCAGTAAAGCATAAAATTTTTGAATTCTTCTTAATTTGAATACTGCCCCTCTTAATAAATGGGATATCATCCAACATGCCCATTCCTACACATCCTTCACTTAAATAAACTATTTTTTTATCTTCTGCATCGTAGTATATAGGTGCATTATGAGCAGCATTAATATACTCCAATTCACGCGAAAAATAATTGTACTTACCAATAAATAAGGTGATAAATTTTTCTCCTTTGGCATTATTTATAACGCTTAAATTTAGTTTTTCTACCAAACTCTCTAAAGTTACACCTGCTGTAAATAAAGCTCTTAAATTTGCTTGAAAATTAGACATTAATATAGCAGCTGAAATACCTTTTCCAGATACATCGGCAATACAAAATCCAATTTCTTTATTGCTCAAAGGTATTACATCGTAATAATCGCCCCCAACATCCAAATGAGGATGATAAAAAGCCGTAATATGCAATTTGTCATTCTTAGGCAATGTATCATTTGATGGAATGAGCATATTCTGCATTTTTGAAGCCAACTCTAACTCCTTCTTCATGGCAATCTGCCGAATACTCTCCTGAAACAATCGGATGTTTTCAATAGCAACTATAATAATACTTGACAGGGTTTGGATAAAGTGGAGGTGTTTGATAGTAGGACTAATCCCTTCTCCTTCTTCTTCTATATCGCCTATCAGAATAAATGCTAATGGTTTATTATTATTATATACCGGCATAATAATATCAAAAGGAGCCAGCAATTCGTTCTGCAATGTAGTTACAAAAGTTATTTCACTAAAACATAATAAATCTTGTTCTACTAAAATACTGTGCTTATAATCGTCTGGAAATCCCGATGTTAAAACTTGCTCCCACCTTTCGGAATTAATAAAGACAAGTATTTTTCCGATATTTAAGTCGTTTTTGAGAATACTTTCATATCTGGACAAGAGTTCGTCTTTCGACAAGTTTTCATTAATTGCCTGAGTAATAGCAAGCAGCGAATTGAGCTTGAATGTATACGTTTTAAGCCTATCGGTGTTTTTACCCTGCATATATTTATTTTACAGCCTTTCGGCCATTTCATTTCTGCCTCTAAGATAATCTTTTTTTTGGATAATGAAAGAAAAAATCCTCATTATCTTACTCTTTCAGAATAAGAACCATCCCGGGTATCTACTTTAATTCTTTCGCCCGTATTAATAAACAAAGGAACCATCACTGTAGCACCTGTTTCCATTGCAGCAGCCTTTAATGAATTGGATGAAGCCGTATCTCCCTTCATTCCCGGCTCAGTATAAGTAACCTCTAATTCTACAAAAGAAGGTAACTCACATGATAAGGGCGTTTCATTATCGGCATGAACCACTATTTCAACGTACTGACCTTCCTTCAAAAATTCAGGCGCGTTTATTAATTCTTTATCAATACTAATTTGCTCAAATGTTTCATTGTGCATAAAATGATATCCTGTCTCATCAGTATACAAAAATTGATGAGGCCTTCTCTCTACCGTAATTAAATTAATCTTAACCCCAGAGTTAAAAGTGTTTTCAATTACTTTACCATTGGTAAGATTTCTTAATTTGGTGCGGACAAATGCAGGCCCCTTGCCCGGTTTTACATGTTGAAAATTGATAATGGAAAATAAATCACCATTCATCTCAAAACACAAGCCATTTTTAAAATCTGCTGTTGTTGCCATAATTTACATTAAAAATTTTCGCAAAAATAATCAATTCTATTTAATAAACCTTAACGGTGATTTGGTATTCTCAAATGCTGTTAATTCAATAACAAAAGCCCCCACCCACATTTCAAAAGAAACTTTCACTGGAATCATGTTTTTATCATCCGACATCCATACCGTCATATCGTCTTCCTTCTTAAATATCCTACCTGGCTCAACCACCGGTACAAACTTATGACAATTAAGATAACCTTGCTTGGTTTTCAACAATTCTTTACCTCTATACCTAAGTTTAAAAGGAAATATATCATCACTAAAATATGTTACAGTGGGTATTTCGTCTCCATTCTTTTTCTTTGATAAATCCATACATCGCAAATAATAAAATACAGATATGATGTCATGTATTCCTTCTGGTACCTTTTTTATACCCGTTTTAAGACTATTTACCGTATTTTTGGAACGATCAAAAGTAGCTTCATTATAATATTTATAATTGCCTTCTTTAATTTTCCGAATTTTTTTTCGGGTCATTCCGTCCTTTTTATCTATAAAACTTTCGAAAATATCATTTACGGCAAACAGCTTATCAACCATACCCACCGTATATCCTCTACCAACGGCATGATAAACTGGTACTCCTTCAAATATACTGTCCTTAACAGTTAAACTAGCATAACCGCCTGTTATAAATCCATATCTAATAACATAGGTCAATTTTTCACCTGCTTTATATGATTGGTTTAAATATTTACTAGATATTACCTGTGCAACTGAATAAGTAAAGGTGAATATCAATACTAGTAATATAATTCTATGCCTCATATATTCTTTTTCATTCGTGATACAAATTACTTGCCATAATTAACACTGTTCAGCAAATCCTTTTTTTTAGTGGTAATAACAAAATCTTTCAAATAAAAGGGCTCAAAATATGCCACATTCTCAAAACAAGATTGTTGATAAGATTGAAACGACAATAATCCCAGATCTATAGCGTTGGAATAATAACCTTTATAAACCTTGCTATTAGAATGAATTAACATGGCTTCCAATTTTTCTGCACCTGAACCAAAAAAATGTACTTTACCAAAGTCTAGTAGTTCTTTTGCACTATCCGCATGCCATATTTCTGCCTTTATTTCGCCTTGCAAGTTTAATAAGGTATCAAAATAAGCACAATAAACCTCTAGCCTGCGAGCATCAAGCATTGCACAAAGCAAATCTTTGCTGTCTATTGCCTCGGCTTTTAAAAATCCTTTGGTCATAATGGTCAATGTATCAACAGCTATTAATGGAATACTGGCTGCATAACAAATACCCTTAGCTACCGATACCCCAATTCGCAAACCTGTATAAGATCCTGGGCCTTTTCCCACTGCAACAGCATGTAAATGTGAAATATCAATACCGCTCTCCCGCATTATTTCTTCAATAAATACCGTTAACACCGAACCGTGCATCCTCTCCTCATCAGAACTTCTATGCGACACTATTACACCATCAGTTGACATGGCAACAGAACAGATTTTTTCCGATGTTTCTATATTTAAAATATTTACAGGCATATCAACCTTATTATTATATAGTTACTCATTTAAATAAAACTTTTACTTCTCAAAGATATTGATATTTGAACAAATCTTATAATTTTTACCTTATGTATCTTTTAGGGAATCAATTTTTATTTACTTTGTAGCATGAATCAAAGGTTTGCAAATATGATGGTAGCAAATGAGTGAAGAAAAAATATATATTGATGGGATTGGGGAAATTCAAATGAGCCAATTGCGACAATCGCGTTCACTTAGAATTTCAATCGATCCCATGCGGGGTGTATTGGTTACTATGCCCATGCACGTTAGTTTTATTGAAGCACATCGATTCATTTTGCTAAAAAAAGACTGGATAGTAAAAAACTTGTTGAAAATAAAATCATCTTTTACCAAATTTGATTACAATAGCACTTTTAATACCCGCACCCGACAATTGAAGATCATTAAAGAAGTAAGAGAAAATGTAAATATTTCAGTTGATGATAATTTTATAATAGTAAAATGTCCGGAACAAATTGATATCAATACAGAAAAAATTCAACAATTCATTCGCAAAGCTATTGAAACTGTTTGGTATAAAGAAGCTAAAGTTTTACTTCCCAAACGCCTCCAATTCTTAGCCCAACGTTATGGCTTTACATTTAATAAGGTAAGTGTTCGCAAAACTACCAGTAGATGGGGAAGTTGTAACCATGTTAACTATATTAGTCTCAACTTTTATATTTTACAATTACCCGACCATTTAATTGACTATGTATTACTTCATGAATTGGCTCACACAGTAGAAAAAAACCATGGGAAAAACTATTGGGCTGTATTGGATAAAATAATGGGAAAATCGAAATTTTATGATAAACAACTCAATAATTATCAAATTGGGGTATACTAGAAAATTATGAGCATGAAAAGTCCTCTATACCAAAATTACAAATTAGAACAATGGTTACCTACTTCGGTAAAAGAAGTGGAAGCATTAGGATGGAAATATTTAGATGTAATAATCTTCACAGGTGACGCCTATGTTGATCATCCTTCATTTGGTGCAGCAATGATTGGTCGCATGCTTCAGAAACATGGGTACCATGTTGCCATTGTTCCACAACCCAATTGGCGAGATGATTTGCGCGACTTCAAAAAACTAGGTAAGCCGAATCTGTTCTTCGGAATTACTTCCGGAGCAATGGATTCAATGATCAACCATTATACAGCCAACAAACGAAAACGTTCAGAAGACGCCTATACTCCTGGTGGATTATCAGGACAAAGACCCGATTACGCCATTCAAGTAGGAGGTGTTGAAGCCTCCTTGCGAAGGTTTACTCATTACGATTATTGGTCTGATACTTTAAAACCATCCGTATTGGAGAGTGGTAAAATTGATTATGTTGCTTATGGAATGGCAGAACACAGCATTTTAGAATTGGCCGCTTTTTTTAAAAACAAAAAAAACAGAAGTGAATTGG
>JAIFLP010000169.1 GCA_020049015.1 Bacteroidota bacterium
AAGTACCGTCTTAATCCTTGTTATTGTGGATTTGCGGTTATCGCGGTTTGGGTTTGAAAATATAGGGTCGGTATACAGTCTTAATCCTTGTTATTGTGGATTTGCGGTTATCGCTGCATGATGTATATTTTCTTCTACTTCAATTAATTGTATGCTAAAGAACTTCGTTTCTTGCATTTTTATCCCCTCTTTTTTGGGTTTGCAAAGATAAATCATTTCTCCCCTTTTTCCAATTTTTTTATTTTCCATTCCTGCTTATTCATTTCTCTGTTATATTCTAATTGCAAAATAATCCTTAATGCCTCTTCTGCTTTATAATCCCTGACCAAATATCGCGCTATTAAAATCTCTCCTACCCTATATTCACCTGCTACACATTCCAATTTGCCAGTTAATACTTTCAATGCCTTACATTCTAAAATATCTGTACTCTTTTCAATTTGGCTTGCTCGAACCAATCCTTTACTATTTATCGTTTCAAGATAGCAAGATACCAAATCTCCTTTCTTTAATTCCAATTCTTTGGGCTGATTAAAATAACCCCAGCTTTGCTCATCCAAAACGTAACTTACTTTTCCTTTTTCTGCATTCACATACTGAATTAAAATAATCTGCTTTTTATTCCCTAAATATAACACTTTTTCGCCCACTAATGCCCATTTTTCACAAAATTCGTCCCAACCATCATCACTGGGCTTGCTTTGATAGGCAATGTACTGCTCTCCCACAGGCCAGCCATTTTCTTTTCTAATGCTGATAATTTTGTACAATACATATTTACTTAATTCTTTTTCGCTTCTTTGGTTCAATACTTGTAATAGCTTTTCATACAATCCCAATTTCATTGCCGATTTTCCTCTACATACCAATCCTTTGCACAACAGTCCTAATTGCTCATCGCTTCCCTCTTCAAATACCTGCGCATAAGTCTGATACACCCAAAACTCTTCCTGATTGCGCAAAGCAAATTTTTGAAATCGTTTACCGGCTTCTTCTCTTTCGCCCATTGCAATCAAACACTTTACCATATAATATTCCAAAAATTTACAGTTCAATTTCTTGGCGGCTATATCTTCTAAATAATGTAGCATTCTCTGGTAGGTATTCTTCTCAAATCCCTGCTTTTGAAGCTCTTCCAATTTACGCTTATAGTATGCGTATATCACTTTTTCTGCTAATGACATATAACTCTTACCATCACTTCCTTTAAACGGTTCAAAATCTCTTTCCTGAAAATGCTTAAATCCCCACCATTCAATCGTTTTACAGTATAAAAAATGACTTTTAAGTCTGTTATGCAGCTTCATCAATAAAAAACTGTAAGCTTCTGAGGGCCGCTCAAGACTAATAAGTTTAAGCATTGTTAAATATTTTCCTAAGTTATCTTCATCAATAATTTCAACTATTTTTGCCATATCCCAAGTTAACGCTTTACTAAGATACTCGTTGTGTCCTGTAATTTTTAATTCAATAATCGTTGCCATATCACCCAAAATGCGAGGCTGGTTATTTTTTGAAATATCTATTTTTATGCGATCGCGCAAGCACCATGCATACAATTTTTTTTCGAGCTCACTGCTTTCGCATCCAAAACCCTTTAATAGGCAAGATTCTATAGCAGCTTCTATTTTTCCTTCCTTACGCAACTGCGCTATTTTTTCCATTTGCATGTCTTAAAATATAATGGTAGTTTTGTTTTTCTTAATAAAATCGAGTTCTATTTTATAGCCAATTACTTTCATTGCCGATATTTCGTCGGTTGAAACCGGAACTAAAATAATACTGTCATTATTCTCATATACTTCATTTACCTCTTTCAGTGTTTGTGCAATGTCGCCAAACACTGCCCTTTGGGTATTTACCAAAAAAACAGAACGCTGAATTCTAATGCAACCTTTATTTATTAGGTATTTGGATACATGCCTTCTTATTTTGTTGTCTTCTATGTCGTACATAATAAAATATATCATCTCACTGGTTTTTCGCTGCGTATTAGTAATACCTTGTATCTTTTTAATCCTTTCTTCTAATGTGTCCGGTTGTTCCCATTCGTTATCACTATTTAATATATCACGGTTTCCCCTTATTCCCGCACGCTTTAGTTTCAAAAGTATTTCTACGAAACCGGGCTTTTCCTTTTTTTCTTTTTTAGCTGTCATGTTGTTCAATTAACAATTCACAAATTACCTGATGGGCCAAATTGGCTAAATCGATATTACTACCTCTCTTAGGCGTTTTTACAACAGAATAACCATTCTTACCATAAAAAATATTTATTTCTGCCCAATAGTTTTTTGCCATAATGTTTAGTTTTTTTCCATAATGAATGTCCGTAATTTGCTTCACCTCCATTTCAAATTTCAATAATTGTTCTTTAACCAAAGCCATATTTTCATTTAATTTTTCGGGGACAAATATTATTTTATCGGGCTTTAGACGAATATTCGGATTTAATTTCCTTTTTATTTCTAACAGAATATCATCATTTAATAAAGGCTTATCGCTTTGTGCCTGCACCTTAGGCATCGATGCTTCAATTTCTTTTAACTCAGCAGCCATTATTTTCATATCTAGATAAGAATCAAAATCCATAATGGTTGAAATATCCACCTCATCAGCAGCCTCATTCACGTAAATATCAGTATCGTGGCTTACAAAACAAGCCCGCGTAACATCTGATGTTCTATCATCAACTATTTGAGGCAATTGATATTGTTCAGAAAACTTATGGGCAAACAATTTATAAAACATTGAATATTTTCCGGCATCGTACAGCTTTTCTTTCAATTTAAAAAGCACTTTCAACCCATCGTTACCAGGCGATGTAAATGCCATAAATATTCTGCTGTCTTTACATATTTGTTTTTTTAAGCTCGCAGGTGATAAATTCAGCAAATGCAAATGGTCTAAGTCGAGCATAAAATATTCAATACTTCCAAAATTTTCGGTTCTGCGGTATGAAGGACTAAAATTCCCGCATGTAATATATGGAAGCGATGTTTTAAGCTTGCGGTATTTATTTACATCAATACTAAGTACCATTCGCAACTGATGTATCATTGATACGATTTCATCACCGGGTTTTTCTATCAGTTCAATCAGATCTTCAAAGCTAATACTAGTTAAAGGATCATTGGCTGAGGTAATTTTTTTTCCTAATTGAAACATATTTTTAACTATTTAAAATTTTCTGAGCAAAAGCGTGGGCATCTAATTCAATATGGGTTGCGCGACTGCGCTCGATTCCCTTTAAATTAATAATTTCATCTAAATAATCGTTTACCGACTGTATTAAGATTCGCCTGCCTAAATTTTCAAGCCAGTACGAACCATCCTCTTTAATACTAAAACTATTTTCATCAATAGCATGTTGAATACAAAGATTGATTACCACATAGTCAATCCAAATGCGATACAATTCAATTACATCGTATACCAGCACCGGGCGGTTGTAATCATCGCGATGAAAAACGCCCACATATGGATCTAAACCTGCTTTAATCAGTGCCCCTTCCACTTTACCATACAGCATACCATAGCCATAATTTAGCAAGCAATTAAAAATATCCTTAGCTGGATGTTGTGATCGGCCAAGCGTTTTATATTTTTCAGGCAGGATTTTATTGATGCCCTCAAAATATATTTTAGATGAAATACCCTCCCAACCTCTTAATGTGGGTGCAATATCGCTAATGATAGTTGCCTCAACGCTTCTGATTTTTCTCTTATAGTCTTCGAGCTTAACCATTGCCTGTTGAAATTCCTTAGCAATTTTTTCTTCGGCAGGACTTAATGCCATAAGCATGGCCTGCTGATTGTCTACTTTGTGCGCAATAGCCTCCTTAATCCATTTTACGGCTTTTTCAGAAAAAGTAAAATCAACCTGTTTACGGCGAATGGTAGAAACCGAGCCAAATTTAGAACCCCAGATACGCCCAATAGGTTTCCCCGATGTATCGACAAATAGCACATCTATTTCTTTTTGAATAGCCATAATAGCCGCATCGGAACTGATTTGCGCCCCCTTGCTGATTAATATACTATTTATCCCTTCGGTATGTAGCAATTGCCTTCCATCCTTGTGAATAATTACAAAATTTTCGCCCTCCTTACCCAAAGAGCTTCCAAAAGTATTTAATATTAATTCCATAATGTTTTTATAAAATGTATGGGAAATGCGGTTACAAAAATTATTCCAGCGGGTTTTTTGCCCAAAAAATATCATTTTTTGATAGGTCGTTTTTTAGATATGACAAAAATTATGTACCTTTTCAAACAAAAAAAAATGAATTATTCCAATTACTTTCCTTTTTCACCTACGAACGAGCAACAAACTACTTTCGCACTGCTTCAAGATTTCATTGAAAGAAAAGACACCCCCGTTTTTATATTAAAAGGTTATGCCGGAACAGGAAAAACCAGTTTAGTAGCCGCATTTGTAAAATATTTATCAGAAAAAGATATTCCATTTTTTCTGATGTCATCAACAGGTAGGGCAGCTAAAATACTAAGCGACAAACTATCGGAGGAATTGAATTGCGGTGTAAGTACCATTCATAGCAAAATATACTGCTTCAATGAAATCAATCAGGATTTAGAAAAATTAGAAAAACTCACCAAAGATTATGAAGTGGATGATACCGGCCAGATAAAATTGGTATTCGAGCTAAAAAATGAGGAGAAAAGTGAAAAAAATCCCATATATATAGTTGATGAAGCCTCTATGGTAGCAGATGCCAAACAACAATCCTTATCATTTGCTACTTTTGGCTCGGGCAAGCTACTCAGCGATCTATTTGAATTTAATCCTTCGGGTAAATTTATATTTGTTGGCGACCCTTGTCAATTACCTCCCATTAATCAGAAAATTTCTCCTGCGCTAAGTTCATCATACATCCAAAATACTTTCAGCAAAAAAGCGCTGGAACGCGAATTAATTGAAATGAAGCGGCAAACACAAAATAATCAATTAATAGATGTTTCCATGCAACTTAGGGCACTATATCAAAAACCCGGAAAAACAACCTACCCCAAACTACAATTAAAAGGAAATAAAAATGTTTGCAAACACTCATCTACTATTTCTTTTATCAACAGTTATATAGCAAGCATTCGTGCGCATGGCTACGAATATAGCACACTTTTATGCCATACCAATAACCAATGTAGCGAAATTAACGAATTAATAAGAACTGCATTATATAAAAATTCTACTAAGCTGGAAAAAAATGAATTATTATTGGTAACCCAGAACAATCATTTAAATGGATTGGCAAATGGTGATTTAATAAGAATCATGGAGATAGGTGACTATGAATATCGTGCCGGATTTACCTTTAGAAATATCAAACTAGAAGTACTGGGCAGCAAACGGCAAATAGACTCGTTAATTATGGAAAATTTATTAAGCCAAAGGAATAATGGATTAACCGATAAGCAGCATAAGGATTTACTCATAGATTATTACAGGCGAATGGCCAAAGAAAATATAAGACAGAAAGATAAAGAATTTAGTGCACGAATGTTGAAGGATCCTTATTTGAATGCCATTCGTTCGGTATATGGTTATGCCTTAACCTGTCATAAAAGCCAAGGTGGGGAATGGAATGAGGTATATCTGCACTTAGACAATTCGCATTGGGGCATGCCAGTACCCAGTATTTATCAATGGTGGTACACAGCCATAACGCGGGCTAAAGAAATGCTTCATACATTTGAACACCCTATTTTAAAAGAATACAAGCCATCTCAAGAGTACACTTCTTTGTTTAAAGGAATGGAGGTTAGATAAATACCATTAGAAATTAATAATCTCGAAAACGTACAAAATCAAATTGAGATAACTTGTTATTGCCGGTTTCAGAAGTTATTCTGCGGGTGGTAGAAGCCACACAGCGGATTTTCGATTTCTTAAGAATATTTACTACATGAAAGGTAAAAACCATTTCACCCATCACATGCACGGCAGAATCTCCCTTATCCGATTTTAATTTTTCAATGCAAGCGGCAGCGTATTTTTGCGCAAGATCTACAATAAAATCGGTATCGGCATTGGGTTCTATAGGAGGAAAAGGCAAATCTAATATTTCACCAAAAGCCAATTGCGCATCATTTATTTGATCGCTAAGCCAGGTTGAAGAAGGATGGTTGGAGAGGTTGAGGAGCATAAATGTTTAATTTATTTGTAGCATTTGTTTTATTCTTTCCAAAAAATCAACTGAAGTAAAAACCTCACGAGGTATAGCCTTTATACCTAAAATTGCCGACTTTTCGATTTTGGGTTTACTCATACTTGACATGGTACACAATATTGATTCTACTGTAAGGCCAAAATACTTTTTCAATGCAGATGCTAAATAAATCGTTTTATTGAATAAATCATTCTCTTCCATCCCCCCTGATTTACACTCAACAACATATAATTTGTTATTATTTACGAAAACTACATCTAGATCATTGTTTGTAAAATAATTAGCATACCCTGATACACTATTTGAAGGGTTTAAAACTACGCCCAATTCAACAGAAGCAATATTCAGGTCTTTCAAAATATAATACACATATTCTTCAAACCATCCACCGGTAATATAATCAACATCATACTTAAGAAGTAGATTATCCTCTAATGCAGCACCAATAGAATCAAAAAAATCGACAATAAAACTGAAATTGACATAATCTTCCCATGGAATAGAAAGCTTGTAATCACTACTTGCAATATGTTGCTTAAATCTTGAAATATTTTCTTCATTTGAAATATTAAAACCATTTTTCGAAATTTTAAAAGGAGCTCTATTATCGCGAAATAAAAGTCTTATAAACTCAATAGTTTGATAAAATGAATTCTTTTCATTAATAAAAATATTGAAATATTTATAATTAAATTCCCTGCTCTTGTATGGGCTTTTCCTTGTATATTTATTATCAGAATAAAAAATACCACAACAATCCAGATACTCTTCAACGTTCATTTCATGATTAATTTTAATCATACTATCTTTTTCGTCAACAAGATGATATGTGTTTTTTCCAATTGGCAAATACCAAATATTTTTCGTTTTCATTTTAAAAAATTCATAGGCAGCTATCGACATCATTTTTGTACCACCTGTAACATTAACAATAATATCTTCGCAGTCAACCCAACTAAAAGATTCTAGCCCATTTAACACACTCTCTTTTGACTCAGCATCTACAATTATTGTATCAACACTTTTCAGATTAAGTTTGGCTGCATTCATAATCCACTCGCGCTTGTTTCTTTCCTTATCCTCCATGCGTTCTGTTGTAATAAAAACATAACGATCAATATCATTAAACATTTTAATGAACAGGTAATTGGGAACGGTTTGATCGCTAACTAATAATACCAATACGTTTTTCATAATAATTAAATTAATTTAATAGACAATTTTGACCACAACTCTATTTTTTTGCTTGCAAGCTGCAAACCAGTACCCCATTCAGATAATTCTGTTTCTAAAGTTTGCGATATCTCTTTATTCGTATTCAACAAATAAACTATTCCTAAATGAACTCGTCCTACATTACTTTCACTCTCGTAAATAACACCCTTTACTTTTAAATCTGATTTTTCAATAACTATAGCTGTTTCCTCAAATACTTCACGTATTGCTCCGCTTAGAAATGTGTCAAGATTAATATCTTCTTTATCTTGTTCATTAACATGTCCACCGATACCTAACGACCATAAACCATGAAGTCTCTTCTCATTCCCTCTCCTTTGGTAACAAAAGAATTGTTGTATCGGGTTTTGAATCAAGATGTATGGTATTACTTGCTTATATGTTTCATCTGTCTCTGCTTCAATTTTGTCAATCCAAAAAAGTTTATTTCTATTTAACATTTTTTCAATATCATCTGAAAATGGAATAACTAATTCTGATTGACTCCAATCAACATCCAAATCAGAACTTCTAAATACAGCAACTTTTTCTTTCATTCTTCCGCTATTAATGAATAAATCTCTTTTTCGGCAGCCATGATAAGCTGATGTTTTTCATGTCTTGGTAAAAATGAACCGGTAAAACTATTTTTAATTAATTGTAAAATCTGCCAGTAAGATAAACCCTCTTTTGACATCAAAGCAGCCTTAATATAATCATTCGTTAATGAAGTTTTAGAGATTCCTCTGTTATCTGTGTTTATAGTTACTTTTAAACCATCTTTCATAAAATTTAATAAAGGATATTCTTTTTCATTAGTAGTCTCTTGAAATCTGAAATCTTGGTATCCTACAATTTGATAATTACTCGACGGGCACAACTCAATATAAATTTTTCTATCAGCAAATCGCTTGATTAAATCTGGTTTCTGTATTAATGACAAACCATGTCCAATTCTATCTGCATTAAAAAGATAAACAGCCTCCCATATATTTTCGACATCTTGTGTCTCTCCGGCGTGAATAGTCATATGATTACAATTTTGAAGAATTTCCTCAAAATTGATTCTGATATCACGAGGTTTCATTTTTTCTTCATCTCCTGCAATATCAAACCCAACAATAAAATTTTCATACAATGGCTGCTTCTTTAATTCTAAGAACAATTTAATGTGATTCTGTAAAATAATAAGATTACCATGACGTGATGCGATGATTATAAGTCTAAAAATGGTAAATTGATTTTCAGAAAGTTCTGTATGTAAAATTTCAATTACTTTTTCAGGTGATAAATTTCCACAAGTATAATTGCAGGGAGAACAACGTATTTCGAGATATTTTATGTTCTCTTCTAAACAATATTCTTTTATAATTCTACAAGTTTCTCGAATGGTTTCTTCACACTGTAAAATAGCGCTACCTTGAATGTCTCCTAATTTCTCATAATCCTCTATTCCGATTTTAAAAAATAAATTATTATCACAAAATTTTTCATAAATAATATTTCCAAGTCTATCAGGATCATTCTTAAATAATAAAATTAAAGCTAATACGGTGTATGGTTGAGGAATTTCGGGAAATAAATTACGAGTTTCCTTCTGCCTAAACAATTTATAAAAATCAGAATCATTATACAGCTTCACTGTATCTAACCAATTTGCGAAACATTTATTCGTCTTAATATAATAGTTTACTTCTTCACTACAGGTATATGCTACTCTAATAGTTTCAGCTATTGTAAGGCAGCCTCCAAAATGAAAATGCAGATCCGCTTTTGGCATTTTTTTAATAAACTGCCAATGAGCATATAAGTCAGTTGATGTATAATGAATTACAGATGTTTGTAATGTATTTATTTTGGTTGGATGCAGTTGATGTAAAAAATAAAAATTTGATGCACTTGAATCAACAATTTTTTTGAGATAAAAGTTGTAATAGTTGTTTTTTGAGTTTTCCACCCGACCATTCATTTCTCGCAATAAACCATCAGAATAATTGTTATTCAGAATTTTATCAATCGGATAATCATCCACCATTAATGGTTCCGGTACGAACAATATGGGGTTTTCCGACACGTTTTTCTGAATAACCACAGGCGTAAATCTGTTTGCAATATCGGCAGACCAAACCTCTGGCAGCGTAGAGGGAGAAAAATTATTACCATTAGTCTGCACATCTGCCACATGAAAAAATAAATCACAACCAAACAACTCAACAGCTCGTTGCATATCGGCACTCATATTTTTACGCCCACCCGTTAAACACAAAATCAGTTTTCCCTTATTTACTCCATTTTTTGCATGTAATACCGTACGGAAAATTAAATCGGTCATCCCGGCACATTGTCTTTCGTTGCTTAAATCGATTAATTCAGAGCATGAAAAGAAACGAATAATGGGAACACCAGTTAAAGATTCCTGCCATTTTACAACATCGTTTTTACAATCTAGTGATTTTGTCTCATTAGTTATCACAGCCCAAATCTCATCAACTCTA
This sequence comes from Bacteroidota bacterium, assembly GCA_020049015.1. Classification (GTDB taxonomy): domain Bacteria; phylum Bacteroidota; class Bacteroidia; order Bacteroidales; family DTGW01; genus JAIFLP01. The sequence goes on from JAIFLP010000169.1 coordinate 9,902, forward strand.
TTTATTCCTAATTCATCTAGCGTGTTATAAAAAGATTGGGCATGTGTATTATTTTTTAATAATTGATAAACTGAATGATTAACAAAACTAACAATTTCGGGCATAATTAGCCATGATGTGCCAAGGGTAGTTACCAATATGTTTTTTGATTTTATCATTATTTTCTGTGCCTTTATCCTTTATAGTCTGTTATAAATTCATTTGCTATAAGGTTTATAAAATAATAAAAAATATTATCTTTAATTAATTTCAATTCTCATTTAAGTAATTGAGGCTTTCTTTTCATCCAACGTCCTTTCTTAACGTCCGCTACTAAAGTATC